>DATBXH010000800.1:0-11069 GCA_036514375.1 Bacteroidales bacterium
TTAACACATTAGCAAATTATTTTTATGGAAACTAAGATAGAAAGCCGCATAGGAACCATCGCTGCCGACGAAGAACGGATTTATAATTTCATTTCGAATTTTAATAATTTCAGACAGTTTATACCTGCCGACAAAGTCCAGGATTTTCAATCTACAGAAGATTCGTGCCGGTTTTCGGTACCCAACATGGGACAGGTAGGGTTAAAGATTGCAGAGAAAACACCTTTTAATACCGTAAAGGTAACCGGCGATGGCATGGCTAACCAGCAGTTTTTCCTGTGGGTTCAGTTAAAGCAGGTGGCCGATAACGATACTAAGGTAAAAATAACCATCAAAGCCGATCTGAACCCTATGCTGAAAATGATGGTTAGCAAGCCACTTCAGAACTTTGTGGACAAACTGGTGGAAGCCATGGAGAGAATGAGATTCTGATTGAAGCCGGAAGTCGAAGAAAGCCTCTTTACGGCGTGATGGCTTTTTCAAATAAAAAAGACTTTCCGTGTTTCAATGATTCGGAAAGTCTTTTAGCCGGTAAATCCCGACCTATAAAATGATATCATTTTGTTGCACAGCTTTCAAATCAAACTGTTGAAAGATGTGCAACCATATTTTAAGCTTTAAAATTTATATTCAAATCCAAAGTTATAACTGGTTCTTTGATAAGGCTTGTCGTTACCGGTAGCAAATGAGTGAACAAAATAAGTAAGTTCGGGTGTAAGAGTAACACCAAAATGTTCCGTTATATTGTATTTAAAGATACCGGAAATACCTCCTCCAATGATACTGCTCGGATGGTGTATCAGATCGATAGACATATTATAATTGTTCAGTACACTGTTTCCCGTTTCAAATTCATATTTGAAGGCAGGTGAAATAAACAATTCAAACTTTTTGATGGGAAGTAATAAAAAATCGAGGCGAAAATTGAAATCAAAATAATCCACATTCACAATTGTTTTGTCAATATTGGAAAAGGAACTCCAGTCGATGCCGTATTTCACATTTACATATTTCATTTCAAACCTGGGTCTTAATCTTTTTGTGAGTTGGATTCCTACGTCAGCTCCAATGTTATAGCGGGGATTTTCGCTGAAATATTTACCCCCGTTCGATGTTGGAGCAAGATGATAAGCGTTGGTATTATAATCCAGACCTCCACTTAAACCAATTGTAGTGATTGGATAATCAGTTTCGGCAGACTGGTTGTTAGGTTGGGTAGTTTGGGCATTTCCAGCCATTGAAAAGGCAATGGTCACAATCAGAACAATAAGAATCTTTTTCATGAGTCAATTTTTAAGTTTATGTTACTCACAGTTACCTGCGTTTATGATAACGTAAGAATCTGTCAAAATTATATGAGAATAAATAAGTGAGAAAAAATAATAGACAAACTAACACAATTTCTCGATACATCGCCTGTTTTTCAGAAATAATTTTTAGTAAACAGACTTATTGTAATATTCCTTCGGGGCAATGTAAACAAACAATGATCCAATGTAAACATACATTGGAGCGTTGTAAACATACAATGAAGCATTGTAAACATACAATGAAGCATTGTAAATATACAATAAGGCAATGTAAACAAACAATGAATCAATGTAAATAAACAATGAGCCATTGTAAACAAACAATAAAGCATTGTAAACAAACAATAATCCATTGTAAACATACAATGAAGCAATGTAAACAAACAATGGCTGTATCGTAGTCAAAATAGGGGTTTTAAAAAACAGAAAAAGTGCGCTGTAAGTTTACTTTACCCCGTTGCAGATAAATTTAAGCTATCTCAACGTATTGTTTGGGGGAAAAGATTATCACTGCCCGTGGTAAGATGTTATTTTTACCTTAATTCTTGTGGCTTTCACTTTCCGATTGGGCATTTTTTCCTAATTTAGCCTTTCTAAAATTTAAAGTATGGATTCGCCTCAAACGAACGACAAATTCATAGACATTGAGGAAGTTATTCGAAAGAAAAACCCTAAGCTGCTTAAGGTTTTTCCAAAGTTTATCATCAAATTTTTAAAACGCATTATATATCAGGACCAGATAAATACGGTTATTGAGAACAACAAATCGGTATCAGGACTTGATTTTGTAAGCGGAATTCTCAAGGATTTCGGTACTAAGGTAGAAGTATATGGAACAGAGAATATCCCGGCTTCCGGGCGGTTTATTTTTGCCAGTAATCATCCCCTGGGCGGGCTCGACGGCATTGTACTGATGAATGAGGTAGGCAGGAAGTTTCTCAACCTGAAGTTTATTGTAAACGATTTGCTGCTCAACGTTAAAAACCTCGAACCGCTCTTTATACCGGTAAATAAACATGGCCGTCAGTTTGTTGACTATGCACGGAAAATAGAAGATGCTTACCAATCGGATACTCAAATACTTTATTTTCCGGCAGGTCTCTGCTCAAGAAAGATAAAAGGACAGATTATTGACCTTGTATGGCATAAAAGCTTTATTGTAAAATCCGTTCAGTATCAGCGCGACATTATTCCTGTCTATTTTGAAGGGAGGAATACCAACTTTTTTTACAATCTGGCCAATCTCAGAAAATTTCTGCATATTAAAGCCAATATTGAAATGGTATTTCTGGTTGGCGAGATGTTTAAGCAACAAAAAAAATTAATTAAATTAACGTTTGGAAAACCTATTCCTTACACGGTATTCGATAACTCAAGGCATCCCGGTGACTGGGCTGTATTTGTCAGAGAAAGAGTATACTCGATGAAAGGTAATTATAATCTGTTGTAAAGCAATAAAATCATTTTTGCCGATTTTTTGTAAATTTACAGCCGTCTTTATTTAAACAGTTTTATTATGAAACCTATTATACCTCCTGTAGATAAGGTTCTGCTCGAAAAAGAGCTGACGGAGGATAATTTTGTGCGCGAAACCAATAACGGAGGCAATCTTCTGTATATCTTTACCGCACAGGATTCTCCCAATCTTATGCGTGAAGTTGGTCGCCTGCGCGAAGAGGCTTTTCGCCATGCCGGAGGAGGAACCGGGGAAGAACTGGATCTCGATGATTTTGATACAGGCGAACACCTGTATCACCAGTTGATTGTTTGGGACCCGGATGCGCGTCAGATCCTGGGAGGTTACCGGTATAAAATCTGCGATGAGTCAACGGTTGATGTTAACGGCAATGTGTTACTTTCAACTTCGGAATTATTCAACTTTTCGCCTCAGTTCTGTGAGGAATACCTTCCGCACATGATCGAACTAGGTAGATCGTTTGTGGTACCTTCTTATCAATCGACATCCAGGCTGCGAAAAGGCCTTTATGCCCTTGACAACCTCTGGGACGGACTGGGCGCCATTATTGTTGAAAATCCGGATAAAAAGTATTTCTTTGGAAAAGTAACGATGTATACCAGTTACAATATGAATGCCCGTAACCACCTTCTCTATTTCCTCGATAAGCATTTCTCGGATAAAGAAGGCCTGGTGACCCCCATCGAAAAAATGGAGACCCATATGGATCCTGCCGAACTTGCCAGGATTTTTCATCATGACGATTACAAAGAAGATTATAAAGCGCTCTCGAAATCAGTCCGTAAGCTTGGCGAGTTTATACCACCGCTCATCAATTCATACATGAACTTATCACCTACCATGAAAGTCTTTGGCACAGCCATCAATCACCATTTTGGTGATGTGGAGGAAACGGCCATCATGGTTACCATTAAAGATATTTATCAGGCTAAGGTGGAACGGCATATCAGCACGTATGCTCCGAGGTACTGGATAAGCAGACTGAGAAAGACGCATATCCCGCATCTGCCGTTGCCACATATTAAGATTTTCCCAAAACGAAGAAAGCCGGAGTAATTCCGGTTTTTTTATTCGTTTGTTTCAGCATTCTCAGTCACCTTCTTTCCATAATATCTCCAGAGATAATAGACAGGTACCCCTGTCATTACAATAATCAACCCCGGCCAGGTAAATTTTGGCTTATAAATTAACAGAATAATTTCGATAAGAATACAAATGGCGATATAAATAAGAGGGACAATGGGGTATCCAACCGTTTTATAAGGCCTTTCGATGTCGGGCTTTTTAATGCGAAGGACAAACACCGAGGTAATGGTGAGAATATTAAAAATGAGTGCTGCAAAAATCACATAATCCAAAAGCTGACTATAAGTTCCGGAGAGACAAAGGACGGTACTCCAAATGGCCTGTACCCATAATCCGACAGCAGGAACTCCTCTGGAATTCAGCCGGGTAGTGCTTCTGAAAAACATCCCGTCCAGAGCCATGGCATAATATACACGGGCACCTGAAAGAATAATCCCATTGTTACATCCAAACGTAGAGATAATAATTACAAGTGCAACAATAATCTCAGCCGACCTTCCCAGAATCTGGTTCATAGCAGCGGCAGCTACCCTGTCTTCCATGGCGTACTGGATGCCTTGATCCATTTCCGTCAATCCGTTAGGTGAACCGCTTACAGGTAATATCTTAATATAAATAACATTAACAAGAAAATATAAAATAGCCACAATTAGTGTACCCAAAAACAAGCTAAGCGGGATGTTACGTTTGGGATTAATCACCTCGCCCGAAGCAAACGTGATATTGTACCAGGCGTCCGAAGAAAACAATGAACCTACCATCGATATCCCGATGGCTACCAGCAGAGAAAAACCGACCAGTGGCATGTGAAGGTCGTTCAGGTTTTTCGAAGTTGCCCACCAATGAGTAGCCTGATAACCTTTGGAAAAAGCCAGGCCAACTACGATAAACAGAATCAGAATCAGAATTTTGGAATATGTAAAGATGTTCTGTACTTTCTTCCCCTGTTCAACGCCACGGCCGTTAATCCAGGTAAGCAACACGATAGAAATAATAGCAATTACCTGGATGAAATTGACTTTGACTGAGCCAAGCTCAAAGAAAATGTTGTATTCCGAAATCCACGGGAATAATACACCAAGGTATTTGGAAAATGCCATAGCAACCGCAGCAATGGTTCCGCATTGTACGACAAGGAAAAGAGTCCATCCGTAAAGAAAGCCGAAAAGCGGAGAATAGGCTTCGCGAAGATAAACATAAGTGCCGCCTGCCTTAGGCATCATACCTGCCAGTTCTCCATAACACAGTGAGGCAAAAACGGTCATCATGCCACTTATGGCCCAAACAAGCAAAAGCCATCCGGGAGCTCCGGTATGGCGCGCAATATCAGCCGAAACAATAAAAATGCCCGATCCAATCATAGACCCCATGACAATAGCCGTAGAGTCAAACAGATTCAGGCTTCGATGAAACGATCCGGTATTGGAATCCATTGGCATTGTTTTTATTGATGCAAGATAATAAAGTTAATACAAGTTACAATGCGTGTACCGATGGTAATTCGATATATGGTTATCATTTTATTATGAGGAATTTACATTTCGATCGACGTCATTTAATTCAAACATTATTCCGAATAATATTCCAGATTTAACATTTGCGTATGGGTTTGTGTTGTATTTTTGCAGCGCTGTTAAAAAATTGCCGGAATTTCATTTATCGGTGAATGTTAATTTATTAAGGTTGAGTTCAAACGATTTAATTTCTGTCTTCAAAGACCATCCAAATGCCAGGTTATTTTCGGATTGGATAGGAAGTAAAGATGCCCGGATAAGTCATCTTAGGGGCATGAGCGGTTCGTCATGCAATTTGTTTGCCGCTTTGATAATTGAGAAATGCAAAGGGGTGCACTGGTTTGTTATTCCCGAACATGAGGAAGCTGCCTATCTTTATAATGATTTGACGCATGCTTTGGACGAAAACATGGTTCTGTTTTTTCCTTCAGGGTATAAACGTTCTGTCATTCACAACGAAATTGATGAATCAGGACTTATTCTCAGGACAGCCGTTCTCAATCAGTTAAAAGATCTCAGCAAGGTAGACAGACTGGTTGTTGTAACCTATCCCGAGGCTTTGATGGAGAAAGTAGTAACCTCGGAAAGCCTGCTCAAAAATACCCTGGAGTTGACTGTAGGCGAAAAAATTACAATTGAGTTCATCCGGGAGGTGTTGGAGGAATATCATTTTGAGGAAGTTGAATTTGTTACCGAGCCAGGCCAATTCTCTGTTCGCGGAGGAATTGTCGATATTTTTTCATTCTCTCATCACCTGCCATACCGTATCGATTTTTTCGGAGATGAAGTAGAATCTATCCGCACCTTTGAAGTAGAGGATCAGCTTTCGAAGGAAAAGCTCGATCATATTACCATCGTGCCTAACATTCAAAAGCTGGTAAGTAATGAGCAAGGTGATAGCGCCCTGAAACTCCTGTCATCCGATACGTTTATCTGGAGCGAAAATATGAAGCTTTGTCTGGATAAAATAGCGGAAACATACACGGCAGCTCCGGACAAAATCATTGCCGAATTCACAGGCGAAAAGGTACTACGTGACCATATTCTGCTTGAGGCAGCTGAAATAGAAAGTCAACTTGACAGGTTCCGGCATATCGAGTTTGGTCAGACAGTTCATTTTAAGACTCAGCAAGTATTTGAGTTTTCAACTGCACCACAGCCGGCATTCAATAAGAATTTTGAACTTCTTTCGGAAAACCTGGATGGCTTGAAGCAAAAAGGATATAAACTCTTTCTTCTCAGCGAAAATCCGAAGCAAATTGAACGGCTTAAAGATATTTTCAACAGCCTTCCGCAAAAGGTGACATTCACCCCCATTATTAATTCTATCCATGAAGGATTCATTGATCACAACCTGAAAGTTTGTCTTTATACCGATCACCAGATATTTGAACGTTATCACAAATACCGCATCAACAAACAGTTTGTCCGCAGTGAAGCAATTACCCTGAACGAATTGCGCGGATTACAGACAGGCGATTACGTCGTTCATATCGATCATGGTATCGGAGTTTTCGGAGGCCTTGGTAAAGAGGAAGTCAATGGTCATTACCGGGAAGCGATCCGTTTAATTTATAGGGATAATGATGTGGTTTATGTGAATATTCACAACTTGCACAAGATCTCCAAGTACCGGGGTAAGGACGGAGAACCACCGAAAATCTACAAATTAGGAACAGCTGCCTGGCAGAATATCAAGCAAAATACAAAGCGAAAGGTCAAAGATATCGCCCGCGAGCTCATTGCATTATATGCGAAACGGAAGGCATCGCAGGGATTTGCCTTTGCTCCTGACACATACCTGCAGGAAGAACTGGAAGCGTCCTTTATTTACGAGGATACTCCTGACCAGCTGAAAGCAACCAAGGCTGTAAAAGAAGGTATGGAAGCACCTAATCCCATGGATCACCTGATATGTGGTGATGTTGGCTTTGGCAAAACAGAAGTCTCCATACGGGCAGCCTTTAAAGCTGTTGCCGAAAATAAACAGGTGGCTGTGTTGGTTCCCACTACTATCCTTGCTTTGCAGCATTATAATACGTTTAGGGAGAGACTGGAGAAATTTCCCTGTACCGTCGATTATATCAGCCGTCTGAAATCTGCCAAAGAACAAAAGGAGACACTGAAGAACCTGGAAGCCGGTAAGGTGGACATTATCATTGGCACACACAAACTCATCGGGAAAGATGTGAAGTTCAAGGATCTTGGATTGCTGATTATTGACGAAGAGCAAAAATTCGGCGTGGCAGTGAAAGAAAAGCTCAAAAGTCTGCGGGTAAACATCGATACCTTAACCATGACTGCAACGCCTATTCCACGTACCTTGCAGTTTTCACTTATGGGTGCCCGTGATCTTTCCATTATAAGTACACCTCCGCCTAACAGGCATCCAATACATACCGAGCTGCATACTTTCAATGAAAAAATCATCCAGGATGCCATCGAGTTTGAAGTAGCCAGGGGTGGACAGGTATTCTTTGTTTACAATAGGGTTGATCATCTCATTGAGATCGATTTGCTGATTCGCAAGCTCTGCCCACAGGTGAAATGTGTGATTGCTCATGGACAGATGGAAGGTGAAATGCTTGAAAAGATAATGCTCGGTTTTATCCGTGGCGATTATGATGTGCTTATCTCAACCACCATTGTGGAGTCCGGTTTGGATATTCCCAATGCGAATACCATCATCATCAATCAGGCTCAAAACTTCGGATTAAGTGATTTACACCAGTTGCGGGGTCGCGTTGGGCGTTCGAATAAGAAAGCATTTTGTTATCTGTTGGCCCCACCTTACAGCTCGCTGACCCAGGAAGCACGACGAAGACTCAAAGCCATTGAAGAATTTTCCGAACTTGGCAGCGGCTTTAACATTGCTATGCAGGATTTAGATATCCGTGGGGCAGGGAATATGCTTGGTGCCGAACAAAGTGGTTTTATCAGCGAATTAGGTTTCGAAACATATCAGCGAATCCTGAACGAGGCCATGCTTGAACTCCGGGACGAGGAATTTACCGACTTGTTTTCCGGTGAAACCGATGAAAAAGCAAGAATTACAACCGATCACGTATTTGTAAGCGATTGCCAGATCGATACCGATATGGAACTTTTGTTCCCTGACGATTATATCCGTAACGTAACCGAGCGTGTTCGTTTATATCGCGAACTTGATAATATTGAAACCGAGGAAAATCTGAAAGAATTTGAACAGCAACTTATCGACCGTTTTGGACCATTACCGGAACCTACACTGGAACTGCTCAATGTGGTTCGTTTGAGATGGATGTCCAAGAAACTGGGATTCGAAAAACTCGCACTAAAGTCCCGGAAAATGCTCATTTGGTTTGTTTCCAACCAAATGTCACCGTATTATCAATCTGCTGTTTTCGAGAAAATTATTCGGTTCGTGCAGAAAAATCCAAACTTATTTCAGATGAAGGAAGCCAAGGACAAACTTACCATGAGCGCGGAGCAAATCGGTAACATAAGTGATGCTATTAAGTTACTGAAACGGATAGAGGGATTTGAATAGTTTCCGTGATAAATGCAGCTGTCTGTTTATTAAATTTCTAATCAAACAATTGCTTAATTGAAATATTTTTATCAAATTGATATAAATATTTTATCCTTAGCGACTTTTCGAAAGCAGAATAATGCTGATGAAAAGCCGGATAGTGTGATCGCCAATGAGAAGATCTGCTGCCTTTATATCTTTGTTGCTTATATTGTTTATGCCGTTATGGAATAATAGTATCCTTTATTCTCAGCAATTTATAGATGAATTAAAAGCAAAGCTTCCAAGAGTAGATCAGTACAAAATTTTAAAAGCCGAGACTTTTAATAAAAAAGGCAGGAGTTTTATTGAAAAGGGAGGACCCAGTCCTGATTCAGCTATGTTGACCAGGACTAACCTCACGAAAAAGGAAGAGGAATCGATTGACAATTACTATACAGATCGCATAAAAGCCTCCTATTGTTTCAGGGATGCCAATGGTTTAATGTATTATGTTTTGGATAAATATATTAAGACCTTTTGGAAAAGATATAAAGGAAACAAAGCGCCCTTTGATTTGCTAATTAAAGTAGAAAACGCGGCATATGATTCCCTTATGATAGCAGATAAGTTAAGGGAGAAAGCTGAAGGAGAAGAGTACATTGCAGATAAAGTGCCAATTGTGTCGACAGCTGAAGCAATAGAAGAAAAAGCATTGTTTCGTCTCGAAAAATTGCTCTTTATTTATATGAATTGGCCTGAATCTCCCAATATTCCCTGGCTTTTTTCCGAAGATAAAACTGATCCCCGCCTACCTAAAGAAGTTATGCTTGCCAGTATACAACTCGACCTCGATTCTGCGAAGAAAGATACCGTACATAAGGCCATGAGGGTTTATAACATGTCACACATTTCGGAAAATCAAACGGATACTTTCAACGAATTTCAAAAAATAAGCTTCTTAGGCAAAGTGTCTAAAACAGGAATTGATTTTCAGAATATTCGTGACAATGTCGTTGACTCACTTCATCGAAACTGGAATCAATACGCTTTTGGGCAGACACTTGGTAGCGATGATAATTCGGTGAATTTGTTCTCCGGAGCGAATAAAGCCAAAACAAAAGAAACTCATATGTTGCAGGAATCGGATCGGTTAATGGATACCCGTTCTGGTAATTTAAAACGGGAAACAGATCAGGAGACAATTTCAGAAAGTTACTCCGATAACGTCTCAAATACAGGATTGCTGTTTAAAGTTCAGATTTCAGCCAGTCGAAAAAGATTAAGTGCTCAGGAATTGCAGAAAATCTACTCAGGCAGCGAAAAAATTGTTGAATCGTCTGAAGATAATTGGTTTAAATATACACTGGGTTCATTTACCCAATATCAGCGGGCTTTTGAACTAAAGAGTTCAAGTCACGTAAGAGGGAGCTTTGTAGTTGCCTACTTCAATGGTACGAGGGTTAAAATAACCAAAGCTATGGCAAAACAAAAAAGTAACTAGCAGGAGTTGCCTTACTTTCAGGTTTTATCCAAAAATACAATGTAATAGCTGTTTAGAATATTTCTTTATAAAAAATTATCTCGCATTTTCTTGCATTGTATCAATTCCTTGGTATTTTTATACTTTTTATCAGAAATACATGATCAATATACTTCTCATTGACGACGATGCCACGTTTTGCGTAATGCTTAAGACTTTTTTGGAAAAGAAAGGATATAGCGTAAAAGAGGCTTTTTCGTTTTCCGAAGGTCTGAAGGCTGCAAAATCATTCTCATTTGATATTATCCTCACTGATATAAGGTTACCAGATAATGATGGGCTTGAACTTTTAACTGAAGTTAAATCGAAACAACCACAGGTACCTGTCGTACTTATGACTGGTTATGGCGACATACGTACTGCTGTAAAAGCTATCAAAATGGGAGCCTTTGAATATGTGACAAAGCCCATTAACCCCGACGAAATACTGTTCACCATACAAGCTGCTTTACGCGACGGCCGTGAGCAAAAAGCGCCTGCCAAATCAAGTTTTGATTATGTAACCGGCATCAGTGAAACTGCTGCTAAACTAAACGAATACATAAGCCTCGTAGCGCCAACCAATATGTCGGTGCTTATCATGGGAGAGAGCGGAACGGGCAAGGAATATGTTGCCAGGAAGATACATAAGGAAAGCGATAGAGCAGCA
>DATBXH010000801.1:0-3308 GCA_036514375.1 Bacteroidales bacterium
CCTGGTACTCGGACACCATATTTTAGATATTACAGACTTTGAGCCATGTAATGTAATAACAGCGTCATTCGAGGCAATGCAAAAATGGATCGACGAAAAGGTTAATTATCACAAAGCGCGAAATTTGAGTTTCGAAATTGGCAGATCTGCACGGAATGAAAAAGACCAGATAAAAGCCAGGTTTTTTCGAACAATGGCGCAGGTAGCAGCCAGCCCCCATGTAAAATATCATGGTTTATGGGCAACCGACTTTGCGGTTACACTTATCAACAGAATGTATCCGGGTAATATGGATGAAGTCAGAAAGGAAAGGGAAAAACAACTGGAAATCATAAAGAAGATTTAACATCCAAGAGATGCATCCCGATAAGACGCTTACACTATATGATCATTAGCAATCACCCCTGAAGTTTAAACAGGATAAGAATCCAGCTTTGGTTCCAGCGGAGAAACCCTAAGAGAAGTAAGAAAACCAGAGTGATCATTGTAATAACCGATGTCTTCCATACACCATGACTGAGTAAGGTATAAGTAGCTCCTGCCATAATAAGGGATAATAAAAGAGCCCCGCTGGTGGCAGTGAGTGGAAACAAAAGCAGAAAAGCGCCGGTTAGTTCCAGACAAGCGATGAATTTAACCAGCCACATACCATAATTCCACTCACGAAAATGCCCTACCGTTGTTTCATTGCCTGAAAATTTCTTATAGCTTACATACATAAAAAATAATACCAGCAATAAGGTAAGCGCCCATATTCCAAAGTTTTTAAAGGTTGAGGCCGACGATAGTAAGTTTTTACTTGTATCCATATTGATTTGATTTTAGATGATTACTCCCATTCGGGATTATTTATTCTGATCATTATTCAGGTACTGCCTGAACTTTAATCATTCCAAAGTTCAACATTGACAAAATGAAAAAAATTATCATTTGATAATAAATTCATTCTTTATCTGCGCCCGGATGCGACTGAATGAAATGGAAGTAATACCTAAGTAAGAAGCTAAGTGATGGCCTGAAATCAATTGTTCAAGTTCGGGATGTTGTTGCTGAAGTAACAGGTAACGCTCCCTGGCAGAAAGCGTCAATAATTGATGCTCCTTTTCGAATTTATTCATTAATAAATGGTGAGACCATGCATATGCAGCTTTAAGCCACCTGACTTCACTATTGATTAGTTCCTTGATCTTGGAATAAGGTGCAATCAACATCTTGCAATTGGTCATTGCCTGAATTGTTATGGTTGAAGGATTCCCGGATGATAAATCATAATACGAACCAGTTAAACTTCTTTTGAAGCAAAAAGCTTTATTATATTCGCGTCCGTCTTTATCGGTATAAAATTCCCTCAAAACACCATCCAATATAAATCCCGAATAGACAGGGTGGTCCCCTTGCCTGATGAAATATTCATTTTTTGAGTAAGATCTCAGAACAAAAAGAGTTTCAAGTTCAGGCCATGCATGGGATGTTAAGCCTGTGAGATCATTCATAAAGCTTCTTAACTCCTCAATCTCTTTCACATCGAATGATAACTGATTTATTTTTGAATTCGCCGATTCGGATTGCTTCATAACTTTTAGTTGAATACCATTGTTATCAGTTTCAACGCTATGATTACATGATTTGTTCAGTTTTATGAATATTGCGCAGTTTTAGGGCTTGAGGAGTTTTTGCCGCTAAGTTCAGCTATTGACTTATTAGGTAACCCCGCTCGGCGAAAAGTCCCGCCGTGCACACCCGGATTTTGCCGTTTGGCTTCCTTCAGTGCATACCTCACGGTAAACCACCTTGCCACCCACTAATGCAATGTATACATCATGCGGGTTTACTCGCTCATGAAAGTTATCTCTTTGGTCATGATAAAAGTTCGGAGCAAGCT
Organism: Bacteroidales bacterium; assembly: GCA_036514375.1. Lineage (GTDB taxonomy): Bacteria > Bacteroidota > Bacteroidia > Bacteroidales > JAAUTT01 > JAAUTT01. Next base: position 1,883 of record DATBXH010000801.1, read on the forward strand.
GGCAAGGGCAGTAACGGCTGACAGGAATGTGGCCACGAATATCTGAACTGAGCAGGACAGTTTGGTTTGAATGGCTGCGTTAAACCTACCTATTATTGATCAGAAATGTAAAAAAACAAATGTATTGATAATGAATAACACCATGTTAGGGTACGTTATTTATTATCAGCTATTAATTCCGGTGTCTCACTAACAATGATTTCAGGCGATGTAAACACTAACGACGATGCTTTGGCTTCAGGGTGAGCTTTCAGATAGTTTTCCACTATTTTCCAACCGATTGAATATCCTGTCCAACCCGGAATCTGTTCCGTTTCTGGCCTCCCAAACATCCATTTTTTGAAATAATTCTCGTCGAACTCCGTTGTCCACGATTGAAACTTTACACGCAACAATGGTTTTACACGAATCATATTTTGCAGGATTTGCTCTTCTGTCAGTGCACTGCCCCATGGGGTTATTCCGCAATGGAAGAGTTCCGTCATAAAATGGTCGGCAAGTCCTTCGTTAACCATACATTCCAGTAAAGTCAACTGAAAATTGGGCATGCGAACACGACAGGCGTGGTGAAGTTCATGAGTCAATCCGTGCAAAATTAACTCTACTTTAAAGTTTACGTGATTGGGGTCGTAATACATCTCAACGGTCTCTACTCTATGACCGTTCGTATAACCACTCGTTGTTCTCGATCCGATCCCCCATACAGGTAAGATATTTTCGTTGCTAATGGCCAGTTCAATCAATACACTATCTGCAGGTATCAACTGCTGTACCCGTGGCAGGATATTTTGTATTCCCTTCACAATCTCAATAGAAACGGAATCCGCCGGGTTTATATTTGCGTTCAGGACCAAACGGCAGCCTTTGGTGAGTTCGATAATATTGGGAGATGTTGCATCCTGTTTACTATTCTGACAATGTCCTGCATTGCCAACACAGGTAAACAGAATAAACAAAAGTAAAATTCGTAATCGTACCGTACTGACTCTTTTCATTTCCTGTGCTTTATTGGTGTAATAGTCGCTATATTGGTTACCTGTAAATTAAAAAATGGTTACACAGAAAGCTTGGGAATATTTTTAATGCAGTTCCCTTAAATGCGAAATTAACGTTCTGGTTTTGCAATGGAATATAAAGTCGTGATAGAAGTAATTTCTATATTTTTATATGATTAATATCCGGTTTTAATACATTATTTCATCAGTTGTTTATTGATGTGAACATTCCTCAGAGTTAGTCCCTGGATTAAACTCTTGTCAATAGTACTGTTTTGGGCTTCAATATTCAAATCCTCAAACAAAAAGTTAGATAAATGAGCATTAGGAATGCTCTTCACATTGTAAAATGTTTCGCATTTCAGATTGATATTCCGTAAGGTAATGTTTTCGCAGGAAGATGCAGGCATATCTTTCCGTCCTTTCAGATC
>DATBXH010000802.1:0-12569 GCA_036514375.1 Bacteroidales bacterium
AGATTGCCCAACTAATCTGTTCTTTGGCCATCCAATCGAGCCATGTTTGCATTTCGGTGTAATCAATCTTTCCGTCTCCATTGGCAAACATCGAGGAACATTCTGACACAAACAACGGCAACCCTTTTTTGACAGCGTAGTCCGCTTTATCGCGCAGCCATTGTTTGTGTGTGGCAGCGTAGAAATGAAGCGTGTACATAATATTTTTGTATCCTGTAATCGGATCGTCGGCGGCTATGTTTACATCCTGGTCCCAGCGGGGTGTACCTACTAAAATAACATTGTTTGCATCGAACTTACGGATAGTTGCAATGACTTCAATTGAATATGCCTTGATTTCCGGCCAGGTTTCATTGTCCGGTTCGTTAAAAATTTCATAAATGATGTTGGGGTATTTGCCATACGTTTTGGCCATATCGGTAAAGAAAGCCTTGGCTTCTTCGAGCCGGATATTATGGCTGTGCCAGTCGATAATCACGTAAATACCTTCTTTAATGGCAGCATCTGCTGTGGTAGTTAACAGATTTCTTGACCATGCCGGTTGTTTAATATAGCCACTATCGGGTTCAGCACCTATGGCTAAGCGTAATAAGTCGCATCCCCAGTCTTCGTGAAGCCATTTTACTGTGCCTGCATTGTAAAACCGTGGCCACCAGTTGTGCCATCCGTAGCTCATACCGTGGAGCACAGTAACTTTCCCATTTTTATCTTTAAGCTTTGTTCCATCCACCCAAAGCTGACCATGTTCTTTTACCGGTTGGGAAAAAATCAGTCCGTTACTTAAGATTATAAATGGCAGGAATACCAATATTTTTTTGAATTTCATACTTCTCCGAATTTATATTGTAGTTCGATTATGTTTTTGTAAATATACTAATTCCCGGATTAAGCAAATATTTGTAATTTTTAATATTTCAGAGATAACTCGCTATATTTCAATCAGTATTTTTTTCGTCCCTGAAAAGGTAATTTAGGTCAACACGAAGCCGGAAGAGATCAATATTTTCAATCCATTTTGAATGGCTTCCGTAACCCATAGTACAATTTCGATGAAAGAGACAAATATTAATACCTTGCGCTATGGAACAGATGTTGATTGAACAAACAAAGTATTCTCCCAGAGTAGAACTTAATCCTGCAGGTTTCATTTCTATTGAAGGACGTTCCATCGTCGAAGATCCGTTTGTCTTTTATACCCCTATTCTGACCTGGGTTCAGAATTCAACATTTCATTCCCTGAACGTGGAAATTAAACTGGAATACCTGAATACCAGCAGTTCTATCCAGATTTACAAACTCCTTACACTTATTCAGGAGCATTATGATGCGGATAATGTTTCCGTGAAGTGGTATTACGAAGAGAATGATGAAGATACCTTTGAATTGGGCAAGGAATTTGAATCGCAACTTAAACTACCGTTTGGGTTTTATAAGTTTGCGGAAGAGGCAGCATAAAAAACACGTTCTGATAAACTTTTAGCTGTACCGGAGTATATCCGATAAAAACACATTCAGATAAAAAAGGGCCGGAATTAACCGACCCTTTTGGTTGGAACTTACTCCTTATTGGATTTGTTGCCTGAACCTGAACTCTGGAGTAAGCTTCTGATCATGCCACCGTCCGTTCCTGTAGGCAATACGGCAATTTGAACTTTCGATGCCATTTCTTTATTGACGAGGAATGTGGCGTAGGCAGGGTTTTCTGTGCATAATTTGGCGTAATCCAGTTCTTTCTTAAAAGCTACTTTATTAAGTTTTTCCTGATTCTGGATCGCATTATCTTTTAGCTCCTGATCCTTTTCAACATCAACTTTCGCGAGCATACGCTTTTTCTCTGCTTCGGCTTTCCCTAACTGCATATTTTTCTCAGCTTCCGCTTTGGCATTCATAGATGTTAACTGAGCTTCAGTTTCGGCTTTAGCAATAGCATTCAACCTGCGTTGTTTTTCCATCTCCGCATTTATTTGTTCCACTTTGCCGTCTATCTGGGCCTGAGCTATGGATACTTTGCCGTTAGCCAATGCACGTTCTTCATCAGCTTTAGCCTTTTCAATATCCAGGGCCTTTTGCTGGCGAATAAGCTCCAGTTCGCGCTCTTTTAGCCCAACTTTTTCCATCGATTCGGTAAAACTTTGAGGAAACTTGATGTTCGAAACAATAATTTCCTTAACTACAATATCTTCTTTTCCCAGCTTAGCCTGAAGCCCGTTTTTTATTGCATGGATAAATTTCTCACGCATGGTTGTAAAAACAGAATCCACACTTGGAAAGGTGTTTGATATGTTCGATACGATCTCGCGGCTACGGGGTAGCATAATCAGCGAATCGTAATTCTGTACCGATTTGAACTGAGAATCAAAGTTTTTTTCATCAGTAAACGTCCATCGAACAGATAAGCCAAGGTTTAAAGGTACTCCATCTCCAAGTCGTATATCTTTGACTTCAATTTTACTAACCTGGTGATACACGGTTTTATTTTTGCATGAAGAAAAGATTGCTGTGGTAATTAAACCAGCCATTAATAAATTAATTGTTTTCATTGTATTGCCTCCCATTTTTTGGTTTTAATTTTTAGCTAAAGTATAGCTTGAAAATCAGGCAATATGGACATTCTCGTAAGTGTAGGAGAATTGTTAGTAAGTGTTATGAATTTGGAAGTAAGTGTCAATTTAGTCGATAGTCGATGGTCAACAGTCGGCTGTGGACTGTGGTCTTTATATTCCTAATTCCCTTAATAGATTATCACGCTTTCTTACCGATACAGGAACCGTGGATTTATCAGTCATCACTGCATAGCCACCATCTGTTTTAACATACTCTTTCAGGTAGTTGAGATTGATGAGATGGGAATGATGAACACGCACAAAAGAGTATTCCTCTAACAGGTTTTCATATTCCTTAAGACTTTTGGTAACCAAAATCTGTTCTCCTCCTTTAATATAAAAAAGTGTGTAATTGCTTTGCGATTCACATCGGATGATATCGTCGATGTTTACCATGTTTACTTTATCGGCGCTGTTAAGGGCAATACGTTTAAATCCGGGTTTAATGCCACGAATATTTTCGAGCAGGAAATCGATGTTTGCTTTGACATCCGGTTGCACCTCATTGTCTTTGTATTTCTTAATGGCTTTTATCAGATCGTCTGGATCGACAGGTTTTAAAAGATAGTCGAGGGCACTGAATTTTATTGCTTTGATGCCATATGAGTCGAAGCCAGTAATGAAGATGGTTTTAAAGGTAATTTTGTCGAAGTACTCCAGGATATCAAATCCGGTACCGTCTTCCAGCTCAATATCGAGAAATACGATATCCGGTTTGACTCTTTTAATAAGATCGATAGCGGATTTAACGCTGTTGGCTTCGCCTAGAATAACTACTTCAGGACAGTGGGTTCTTAAATCGTCTGCAAGTGTCAGGCGTGAATTATTTACATCATCAATAATTACAGAGCGGATCATTTGAATTATGTTTCAAGTTATGAGGTCAAATGGGTACTTTCATTATTACTTTCGTTCCACAGGCATTACCCTGCCCATCTTTCAGGTCAGTGATGTTAACACCTGCATCCTGGTTAAGATCTCTGCCAAGCTGTTTTAAGCGTTCTTCAGTAATGGCAATGGCTGAAGATCGATGTTCGGCCGACGAAATATTCTTTAGTTCTCTGGCTTTATCACGACCAATGCCATCGTCAGTGATTTCACAGATTAAGGTTCTTTCAGTCATTTTGAAATTCACACGAATGTTGCCTTTCCCTTCTTTATTTTTGATACCGTGAAGCACAGCATTTTCTGCGAAAGGTTGGACAATCATCGGAGGGATTTCAACGGCTTCGGTATCGATACCATCGTCAACCGTTATGGTGAATTCAAATTTATCGTTTCTGCGCAATTTTTCAAGTATCAGGTAATTCTCCAGAATTTCAATTTCATCTTTTAAAGGGATAAATTCCTCCCGTGCATTGTCAAGGATGAGGCGCATGAGCTTGGCAAACTTGGATAAATACCATTTTGCCTGCGCTTTATCATTATTTGTTATATATCCTTGTATGGAATTGAGCGAGTTAAACACAAAATGAGGGTTCATCTGCAACCTTCCCGTAGCCCGCTCCAACTCCAAAATGTTTCTTTCCAGTTCCAGACGTTGCTTCTCGTCTTTTGTACGCTGCTTTATTCTGTGCAATTGATTCCGGATAATCAGCCACCCAACGAGAATTATGATGAGAACAAATGCAGCCTGAAACCAAAACAAAGACCAGAATGGAGGTTTAATGGCGAATCTAAACTCAGCCGGTGTTGAGGTCCAAATGCCTTCTTCGTTGCATGCTTTAACCTGAAAGATATATTTGCCCGGAGGAAGGTTAGAATAAGTTGCTTCTCGTTTTTGCAAGGCGGGGGACCAGTCTTTGTCAAATCCGTCGAGTTTCCATTTGTAACGGACAGCTTGAGGGTTTTTAAAATCAATCCCTATAAATTCAAAACTTAGGTGATTCTTGTTATGCGGTAATATAAGCTGATTCGGAAGATGACTCCAATGAGAGGAATTTCCGGCATATGGGGTATTTTCAATTTTATCAAAGAACAGACTCATATTGTTAATATGAACCTTAGGGGGCATTGCACTTTTAAAATCGACTGCCGGATTGTATCGGACGGCCCCGTTTACTGTTCCAAACCAGATACAACCTGATGTATCCTGGCATATAGCATTCTGATTGGTTTCTATACTGATAAAACCTTCCGGTTTTCCATAATGGATAACTTGTAATACACTATCGTTGTTAAGAATAATTTTGTCTATGCCCTTTTCAGTGCCTACCCAGAGATTATCAGGTTTATCGAATAGTAACGAATAAATGTTGTTAGAACTCAGTCCATTCTTCTTTGAAATCACGGAGATCCTTCCGTCAGCATGTAAAATATTGATTCCCCCGCCGGAGGTGCCGATAAACAAATTTTCTTTTCTGTAAACTAAAGAACGAATGTTATGACTCGTTAATCCTTGTTTCCTGGTAAATGTTTTGATGAATAGTACTGTTCGGCCTGAATCGGTAAAAGAGATCCGTGATAATCCGGCATCTGCCAATCCTGCCCAAATGTTTCCATGCGAATCCGGACAAATTACATTGACCCTGTTATCAGCCAATCCATCTTTTTCGCGGATATGGTAAAATTTGTTATTAGCCTTACGGAAGTAGCCGATGCCTCTGTCGAGACTGGCAAACCATATATTTCCTGAAGAGTCTGCCGAAATACTTGTAATAAAGTTTCCACAGAGTCCCTGGCTTGTGGTATATTGAACAAAGCTTTTTCCATTGTATCGGTAAACACCTTTACCTAAGGTTCCCAGCCACAGATCGCCATCATTATCGCAAAAAACAGCTTTCACCTTTTCCGCTGTAAAACCCTGATCCTCTTTGAACAGTTGAAACGCCTTACCGTCGTATCTTGTAACACCTCCGGCAGAGGTTCCCATCCAGAATTTACCCTGTTTATCCTGCGCAATGGCATAAACCCATTTACCCAGCTCATTATTCTCAGTAAAATGCACGAACCGTTCGTTATCCAACCGGCCAACACCACCACCTGAGCTTCCGAACCAAATGTTATGGAAAGAATCTTCGGTGATAGTCACCACCACGTTACCGCACAATCCTTCTTTATCTGTATAAGTTTTAAAGGTATTTCCATCGTAACGCGAAACTCCAAAAGCTGTTCCGAACCACAGATAACCTTTGCTGTCACAACAAATGGCAAACACCGTGTTACTACATAACCCATCCTTACTGGTATATCTCGTAAAAGAACTTCCATTGAAAAAACAAACCCCGCCACCGTAGGACGAAAACCAGATGTTGCCTGTTTTATCTTCTGCAATGGATCGTACCGAATTGAAGGGAAAACCTTCCTTTGCCGTAAATCTTACAATTCCATTTCGGGTTATTTTATTAGCACCGTTTTCAGTTCCTGCCCAAACTGCTCCTTCCCTGTCCCGGAATAAGCAGTTTACTGTATTATTGGCTAACCCTTCTTTGGTAGTAAAATGTCTTAATTTTCCTTCGGCGTAGGCGAATAAGCCATCCTCCTGTGTCCCGATCCAAACCGTTTGGGTGTTATCACAAAGAATTGATATAACGATTGCGTTTTTAGGAAAACCACCTTCTGTGAATGAGGCAAATTTTCGACCATCGAATTTGCTTAAGCCGTTATCGGTACCGATCCATAAATTGCCATGATTATCCTCGGAGATGCACCTGATAAAATTGCTTTGCAATCCGTCCTCTTCACTATAATTGGTAAAGTTGATTCCGTCGAAACAACTGATTCCTCCCCCATACGATCCAAACCAGAGATAACCACGTGAATCTTCATGGATAGCATAGATTTGAGATTGAGGCAATCCGTCGCCAACCGAATAATTGAGAAAATTGTATTGTTGTCCCCATGTTTTGACAAGTGAGAAAACGAAAAACAACAGGAACAAGAAAATGGTCCGCATGGATATGTGAGTAAAAACGGAATAAATATACAATTAAAAGTTTTTGGAGAGCGAAGAATTGTAATTGAGTTAAATTGTTTATTTTAGCTTATGATTATAACCGCATTCTCCTTTATTTGAGGTAATTCAAAACCCTAATAACAACTATCATGAAAGCAACTAAAATTCTTATTGCAGCAATTTTTTCAATAGCATTTGTCAATCTTTCTGTTTTTGGACAAACAAAAACTAAAAGTTCTAACCTTGGTTATGCCGATGCCTCTTATTCCGGTTTAAACGATAATGAGTTTCTTAAAAACTGGCATGTTCTTGGGCCGGTTAAGATCGATTCGGCCAGCTCTAAACCGGATGATACAGGGCAAAAAGGTTTTTTCGACAAGGATCCGCTTATTTCCCTTGTTGTAAAAACCAATAAAGCTCTTCCGGCAGTTAAGATCGGCAACACTGAGTATACCTGGAAGCTAATTATGAGTGATGAAGGAACCATCGATTTTATAAAATTTTTCGGGCAAATAGATTATGCAGTTGCTTATGCTATTGCTGAAATTAAGATGGAGGCTCCTGCGAAAATTCTTATTGGCCTTGGTAGCGACGATGGTGTAAAATTGTTTCTGAATGGTGTATTGATACATAGTAACTGGATTGGCCGGGGTACGACACCGGATGACGACTTGGTTGTACTCGATCTGAAAAAAGGGAGCAACCAGGTACTTTTGAAAGTTCAGAATATGGAGTATGCCTGGTCGTTTACCATGCGTAAATTGGGGAAAAATGTTCTCAATGATTTATTGATTGCTTCCAGTGGCCGGGGAAATCTTGACAACATTAAACTGTTGCTGGAGTATGGAGCTGATGTTAATGCTTCCAACGATTTGGGATTGACTGCATATCAAAGTGCAATGATCAGGGGCAGGGAAAAAGCAATGGATTACCTGAAAGAAAAGGGTGCCAAAACCGATGTCGCCATGCCGTCGTTCGATAAATTGGTGAGCAATATTTTTAAGAATGCTCAGACCGGGACAACACCGGGTGTCGCAGTACTCGTTTCGAAAAATGGGGAAATTATTTACCAGAATGGGTTTGGCTATGCCGACGTTGGTAATAAAGTTCCAGCAACTCCTGACACTAAATTCCGGATAGGTTCAGTTACCAAACAATTTGTTGCTTCAGCCATCCTGAAACTTCAGGAAGAAGGCAAGCTTAGTGTTCAGGATAAACTCTCGAAGTATATTCCCGATTTTCCCCGTGGAGATGAAGTTACCATTCATCATCTCTTAACGCACACTTCAGGCATCCATAGTTTCACAAACCGACCCTCATTCGGAAAATATCTTACTTTACCCATAACTACAAAGGCGGTAATTGATACCATTAAGGCGTATCCTTATGATTTTAATCCGGGCGATAAGTATTTGTACAACAATTCCGGCTTTTTCATTTTAGGCTATATTGTCGAAAAAATTTCCGGGAAAAGCTTGGGTGATTATTTACAAGAGACTTTTTTCAAACCGTTGGGCATGAACAATACCGGAATCTATCAAACTAACCAGCTTTTAGATAACGAGGCATATGGCTATTCTTATCAGGATGGGAAAGTGATAAAAGCAGTGAATTGGGATATGTCCTGGGCTGGAGGAGCTGGAGCCATGTATTCTACCACAAAAGATTTATTTACCTGGAACGAAGCTGTTTTTAACGGTAAGGTATTGTCCGATGCCAGTTTAAAAGCTGCATTTACACCTGTCCTATTAAATAATAAAGAAAAGATTGATTACGGTTATGGATGGAGCTTCCAGGAGATCAGAGGTGTTAAATTTATTTCCCACGGAGGCGGGTTAAACGGTTTCCTTACTTACCTTGGCCGCCAGCCTGAAAGTAAGGCTAACGTCATTGTATTTTGCAATTCCACACCTCCACCCGACGGAATTAATCCAAGTTCCAATGCTTCCTTAATTGCCGAATACCTGCTATATTCCGATATGGTAAAACAATTGAGCTACGACTCTAACATATCAATTGACGAGAGTATCTTGAAGAGTTATACGGGCAGGTACAATTACGGACAGGGCAGGGTGCTTATTGTTACTCTTGAGGGAAAGCAATTGTATGCTCAAATGACTGGACAATCAAGATTTCCTATATTTCCGGCAACAAAAGATGAGTTTGTATGGAAAGTGGTAGATGCAAAAGCAAAGTTTGTGAGCGACGAAAATGGCAATGTAACTCACATTATCCACCAACAAAACGGGCAAAAGATTAATGCTCCCAAATTAAAGGAGGAAACACAGGTAAATATAGATCCGGCTCAATTTGACAAGCTTATTGGTAAATATGATATGGGTAACAACTTGATCATTACCATAACAAAAGAAAGTGACAAGTTGATGGCTCAGGGAGCTAATCTTCCTAAATTTCAGCTTTTACCTGCTTCCGAAACTGAGTATTTTATCAGAGAAATGAATGCCAGATTAAAATTCAAACTGGAAGGCGAAGGTAAAGCACCTTCACTGGTAGTAGTTATTGACGGTGTCGAAAATCCTGCAAACCGCTTGGCAGATTAAAATTTTAAAACAATAATAAGCCATGAATGTACCAAAATCCTGGTGCATTCGTGGCCTTTTCCATTTTGTTAACGGCAAATTTTACCAAAAAACTGGTTCTTCTCCCTAAAGAAGGTATCTTTGCGTCATATTTCGAGTACTACCACCGCAAAGGTGGTTCATTCAAAACCAATATCTCTGACCGCAGATGAAAGATTTATATCTTAAATTGAAAGAAGCTTATTCGGATAAGAACCTTAATAAAATTACTGCCGGCATTATTGAGTTGTACAAGACACAGCAATACGACCGAATCCGTGATATTTCCAATACTATTTCCGACTTTATTGAGATCGACGAACGAAACATATCGAAATGTTTCTCAAAACTTGTCATGATCTATCATCCAGACAAGGAAACGTATTATAATAAAGAGATCGAAAAGTATTATCATAGCGGAAATCAGGAAGGCCTCAATCAGTTAAGGCATATCCTGCTTATTCAGAATATGGAAGATATACCTGTTTCTGCCGCTGTGCTCGACGATATTGACTATTCACCCGAATATGGATGGGATGAGGAGCCACAGGGAAACAGTTATTTTTCCGAATCCGAAAATTTTGAAAGTGAGGAAGAAGCTTTCTATGAGGATGACAATACTTTCTTTACGGCTTTAAAGCGAAAGATTTACGGAAGGATCAACATCGATATGCCAGTGTATTATCTCGAAGATCTTGATGAAATTGAAATGGCTGAGTACGAAGTCGAAAGTCTCGACGGCGTTGAGTATTGTATTCATACGGCTATTCTCGATCTGTCGCGAAACCAGCTTACCGATATCTCCGAGCTATGGAATTTAAAACAACTGGAAGAATTATACCTGGCCGATAACCAGATCGGTTATATCGATTCGCTCGGCAATCTTCCAAAACTGCGGGTAGTTGATCTCTCAAATAACCTGATTGACGATATATCCCCGCTTCTCGAACTGGAAAACCTGGAATATGTAAATATAGTCGGGAACAAAATACCCCGCCATCAAATTGACGAACTATTATCCAAAGATGTGATTGTGGTGTATTAATAATATGCTAATGTGCTAATGAGGGCAATGAACAATGAAGAGAATGAAAGAAATGAAGAATCCTTGAATCTTCAAATCTTCAAATTTCTTTCATCTGTAATTTTTATCATCCACCTTACCCAGGTCAATGCTGTCGCTTAGCACTCCAATGGTCACTATGGCAAATGTAAAGACGTTTGTGCCTTTTTCAAGATGACCGCCAAAAGCTTTGTCCGCGTTGGTTAATACAACGTGAGCATGAACCCTGCCATTAATAATGTATCCGTTCATACTGGCTATATCAGCTGGAGCTATTGTATCTTTAATAAAGATATTCTTTGTCGGGAAGGTACGGTTACTAACCGAATGCAGATGATAATTACGAACTGATCCGATACCGGAAAGTATCACGGCATTTTTGATGTTATTCACTTTGGTTAAACTATCCAGACCGCCTAAAAGATCAGCCTGGTATTTAAACCTGAAGATTAAAATCCGATTGAATTGTCCGTTCAGTACATATCCGTCAGGAACAGAGTTGCTGTTTAGTCGGGAATCGGAAACAGAGGATGCATTCGTTATTTCCACCCTGGTTTGCTGGGCCGCTAAACTTCCTGTAACCAGCATCATCGTTAAAATAAGAATGAGGTTTTTCATACTGCAGATTGGTTTTTATTTCAAAGATCAGAAAAAAATAATTCAATGTGCTAATGTGCCAATATGCTAATGGAGAAAAGGCAATGAAAGAAATGAAAAAATGAAGGAATGAAAGAAAGAAATAGTTTGTACTAGACCAATGAATCTTCAAATTTTTAAATCTTCGAAACTTTGATTTCTTGATAAAAAATAAAAAAAGCCATAGTTTTATTGTAACTATTTTAGTACCCCGAGGTAACCAATACAGAAACCAAAACTTGTAAAACGTGGCCGAAATATCCGACGAGGTTTTAATGAGCAGGGTTAAGCAGGGAAACTTGCCCGAGATGTCTGGTTTGTTCGAACGGTATCATGTGAAATTGTTTAATTTCTTCTTGAAACTTACACACGACCAGTCGGTGAGCCAGGATCTCACCCAGAATCTGTTTTACCGGGTTATCAAATACCGGCAATCATACAAGGACGACAACAGTTTTAAATCGTGGATATACCAGATGGCCCGAAATATGCATATTGACTATTGCAAACAGCAGAAACGATCATCCGATCGCTTTGAAAATGTAGAAGAGTATGACGAAAACGTGATCGATCATAAACCGGTCTTTGAAGAAGAAGAATTTGAACGATTGGACAAAGCCCTTACAAAATTAAATCCCGAACAACTGGAAATAATTGTGCTAAGCCGTTACCAGGGACTTAAATACGAGGAGATATCCAAAATACAGAACTCTACAGTGGCGGCTATAAAAGTACAGATGCACAGGGCGATTAAACAATTACGTGAAATCTATTTCAAACAATTATAAAAGAAACAAGCAATGAAGTGTGAAGAAGTAGAATCGTCGATGCTGGATTATCTGGATAAAACACTGGATAAAACACAACGCGAAGAAATTGACAGACACCTGATCACCTGCGAACGGTGTATGGATGAGGTAAAAGAGTTTCAAAGCATTCTGCGGGAAATGGACGAAACAGAAATGGAAAAGCCGGACGAAACCCTGCGAATTAATTTTTACCACATGCTGCAAACGGAAATAAACAAGCAAAAAGCTGCGAATAAACCGTTGCAGAGAAAGCAGATCTCCTTATGGGCATCGCCATGGATGAAGGTAGCGGCAGGTATTGCACTGGTTATAGCGGGTGCTTTTATTGGCAGAATCTTTCAACCGGGTGTAAAAACCGAAAGTTCTTCGGCCCAACTGGGCGAACTTAAATCGGAGGTAACTGAGATGAAGAAAATGCTGATGTTTACCATGCTTAATGAGGAGTCGCCAAGTCAACGGATTAAAGCTGTAAACTATGCAGACGATATTCCGAATCCGGATCAGAAAGTAATCGGGGCACTGCTGAACACGTTAAACAAAGACAAAAATGTCAACGTAAGGCTGGCAGCCCTTTACTCGCTGGCCAAATTTACCAATAGTCAGCAGGTTCGCGATTCGCTTGTGAAGTCTCTTGAGATTCAGAACGAACCGATCATACAGATTGCACTCATGAACATTCTGACCGAGAAGAAAGAAATTAAAGCAGTAGAACCTATGCGTAAGATTATGTCGGAAAAGAATGTCATGAAAGAAGTGAAGGAAACGGCAAAAAAAGGAATTGAAGTACTGTTGTAGTCGATAGTCCAATGGTCGACTGTGGACTATATAAAAGAAATTGAATTCAACATAAATAAAACAGGTAAAACCGGGATTATCTGTTCATTCATTAACAATTAATGATTTAAAAGAAAATGAAGACTATTAGTTATGTATTTGCACTGGTTGCTATCTTTTGCACAACCGGTATGTTTGCGCAGGAGTATA
>DATBXH010000803.1:0-3504 GCA_036514375.1 Bacteroidales bacterium
CGGAAAGGAATTCGGTAATCCTGAACTTTGATAATATGTATATAGGGGCAAGGCTGTTAATGAGTATGACCACAACTATTATGGTAAAGAAAATCGGAAAAACTGAAATACATGCCTGCCAATCCACTTGTAACACCTTACCAAAAAGCTTGTCGGTATAAGGTAATGCCCAAAAGGTAATAGTTGCTGCCAAAAGAAGCGATACTATAATGCCAAGCGATACTTCAACCAAAGTATAGCTAATCAGATTTCGCCAGTTGGCCCCGTTAGTTTTGTTAATGCCAATTTCTTTCAGTTTAGCGTATTTCATTGAAATGGAATAGCTCAGATAGTTTATGCTTGAAAGAAGAAGAATTAAGACAGCAATAGCCAGAAAAATTTTTAACAGGCTGGGGTTCCCTTTTGCGTGTCGACTTTTTACAGTTAGTTTAGAAAGGTAAATATCATCGAGAGCCTGAAGGGAAAGAGTGTTAATATCTAACGATTTGATTGTTGTGGATTTGTTTATTTCATTCGCAAAAGTTTCCGGGTTTGTGCCTTCTTTTAATACAACAAAATGGTTTGTTGGGTTATAGCGTTTCCCGTTGCTAATTGTTCTATTTAACCGGAATTTTTCGTTTTCACCATTCATAATTATATCGGCCTGGAAACTGGAATTTTGAGGCAGTTCGTTGAAAATTCCTGTCACGGTACCTACCCAGTTGTTTTCCAGATTAACCTGGCGCCCCAACGGATTTTGTGAGCCAAAGAGTTTTCGGGCAACTGCTTTGGAAAGCAACATCGACTCTTTTCCTTCGAACGGTTTACTGCCTGATGTTTCCGCCAAATCAACCGAAAACATTGAAAAGAAATTGTTGGTGGTAGTTAAGAGGTGTTTGATTTCGGCATAGGTATGGTCTGCCTCGTTTTTAATAATAAACTTTTTTCCTGTCGCATAATCAAGTGGGCAGGCATCTTTTACAACAGCATAGTCTTGTTTCAGAATTGGGAACATATCCCAGTTCAGATTGCACATGTTCTTTTTTACATCGTATAATCTGTAAATTTGTTTGTGGTTAACAAAATCTTTGTTAACAGTGGTTTCGGTATAATAGAACAGACCTATAAGAATACAGGCTGCAAACCCAATGGCAAAGCTTCCGATAATCAGAAAAGAATATATCTTATTTTTCGCCAAATTGCGAATTGCAAGTTTTAAGTTGAACTGTATCATGTTATGTTATTTTATTCATACCTCAAACTCTCCACAGGATTCCTTGTCGCTGCTCTCCAGCTTTGCCAGCTTATTGTTAATAATGCAGCTGTTACTGCCACTGCACCTGCTAAAACAAACACCCACCAGCTTAATTCCGTCTTATAAGCAAAGTTTTGCAGCCATTTATTCATAGCATACCATGCAACAGGGCAGGCGATGACGAAAGCAACAACTACCCATTTGATAAAGTCTTTATGAAGCATGGTAAGGATTTCAGTAACACGGGCACCGTTTACTTTTCGGATGCCTATTTCTTTTACCTTTTGCTGAACATAGTATAAAGACATCGCAAATAAACCCATTACAGAAATAATGATTGCCAGGATTGTAAAATAGCCGATCATCTTTCCTGTTTTCTCTTCCTGTTCGTACCACCGGTTAATAGACTCGTCCATAAAACCCATTGTCATAGGCAGCCCATGAGTAAACTGACGATATTCTGATCTGATTTTATGAACTGTTGCAGTTACATTCTTATCTGATATTTTGATAAGAATATTCCAGGCCCAGAAATTCGGATTCATTACTTGAAAATAGGCAGGACCGATGGTTTGCCGCAAATCCCTAAAATGAAAATCTTTTACGATGCCGTATACAGGAAGGTCCCTGTCATAAATTCTGGCTGTAACAGGATTATCCGGTAACTCCATTGCTTTAGCAGCAGCCTCGTTTAACCAAACCATGTTTTCCGACAAGGCGGCACCTGTTTGATGAACTTCCATACCCATCATTCTGAAAAATGAAGTATCAATCTCAAAAGTCTGAAAACTTATAAGTTTCCCGTTATACTTAAAAGTGTTATTGTTTCCTCCGTTCAGAGGGGTTCCTCTTACACAGCAAACATGTGTTACGCCGGGAATATTTTCAAGTATCGCCTTAAACGTTTTTAATTTATCAGGCTGCAGTGTATTGTCTATCCAGATAACGTGATCTTTTTTGAATCCAAGATCATAGTTTCGCAGGAAACGGGTTTGTTTGTCAATAAACAATGTACTAATCAGAAGGGAGATAATGAGCATATATTGAAATAAGATCAGGATTCGGGAGTAAATACTTTTTTCCTTCATCCTGAACGAGCCTTTTACGACTTCAACCGGGCGGAAAGCTGAAATTTTGAGAGCTGGAATAATACCTGCTATAGTCCCTATAAAAACTATAATAAAAACAGCATAGCCAAAGAACAAAGGATGAAGGGCTTTGGCAAAGTCAAGTTTTGTATTTAGTAAATAATTAAAAATAGGCTCACTCTCAAAGCTTATTAACAAGGCAATTAGAAATGAAAACAAGCAAAGCAGAATCGATTCGCTAACATATTGCAAAAGAAACGATGATCTTTTACCTCCCATGAGTTTTCTGATGGCAGTTTCTCTGCTTCGGAAACCGGATTGGGCGATGGTCAAATTAATGTAATTTATAACCGAAAGTAACAATATTAATACGGCTATGGCAGAAAGAACCTTAATCCATGTTTTATTGTTCTGCTTAATACCAGGAGAAATGGATTTACCAAAATAAACGTCCGTCAGAGGCTCAAGCACGACTTCGGTAGCTGACTTTTCTTTATACATCCAGTTTACATCTTTAAAAAGTTGCAACATGGCCATGGCCTTTGAAGATATATCAGTATTGGGCTTTGCCATTATATATAGCCCAAATGAATTATTGTCATATGTAGTAAGCAATTGCGGATATCCCCATTTATCGGCAAGTGATGGAAAATCAACGATTGCATCTATCTTTTGAAAATGAGTGTTCTCTGGCCAATCGGCCATAATACCAGAGAGCCTGTATTCCATCCGGTCATCAAGCTTCACCAATTCTCCTAACTTGGGTATTTTCCCAAATAGGGCTAAAGCATACGAGCGGGAAAGTACTATTGACTTTTTATCTTTGAGAACAGTTTCAGGTCTACCTTCAAGTAATTGAAATGAGAACATAGAGAAAAAGGCAGAATCTGCCATGAGATAGCTGATCGAAAATTTTTCATCATTCATTCCTGACGTAAAACCTTCCGCGTTAAAAATTCGGGTATAACAAGCTACATCAGGAAATTTTTCAGCCAAAAGCGGTCCTGTAGGCGGAGCAAACCCGGAATAAGAATCGTGTACCAAACGATAAATGCGATTTTTATTGATCTGAAACCGATCGACTGAATACTCTTTTTTTACATAAGCACTCAAAAGGATTACAAAAACCAACGAAATTGAAAACCCTAAAATGGTAATTGCAGCATAAAGTTTATTTCGACC
>DATBXH010000804.1:0-4656 GCA_036514375.1 Bacteroidales bacterium
CATGGGATAACTTCCTACCGTAAAGGTTGTCTGGAACATGAGCCACATGAAGAAGATGAAGATCGGGAACCCAAACACTTTATGGGTAATCAGGTTATCAATCAGTCGGCTGTTCTGACGTCTTTCTTCCCTGCTCTCCACCATGGTTTCACCCAGCGCTCCGGCAATAAATCCGTACTTGGCATCAGTGATGATGGTTTCCGATTTTTCGCCAAACTCTTTCTCCAGTTTTTGAATTTCGTGCTGACTGATCGATTTAATCTCGTCGAAATTGGCACAATCCTTCAACTGTCTCAACGTTGTTTTATCGTTCTCGAGAAGTTTAACGGCCAGGTATCTGCTGGAAAAATGGTCGGTAATTTCTTTATTAAGTTTAATAGCAGCCTTTATCTTTGCAATGGAATTTTCTATTTCGCTGCCGTAATTGATATGGATGTGGCGAACAATAGGATCCCTGTCCTCATAAACATCGATCACCTTTTTCATAAGATGGTCAATGTTTTTCCCTTTTACAGCAATGGTAGGAATAATGGGAATACCAATCATCCTTGCCAGTTCCATATATTTAAGCACCGTTCCTTTTCGCTGCAGTTCATCGTACATGTTCAAAGCGATCACCACTTTTATATTCATATCGATAAGCTGCGTGGTCAGGAACAGGTTACGTTCGAGGTTCGAGGCATCAATCACATTGATCACCACATCCGGGTTATTCTCTGTGATATGCGAACGGACGTACAGTTCTTCAGGAGTGTATTCGGTAATGGAGTAGGTACCTGGCAGGTCAACAATGTTCAGGGTATAACCGTCCATGCGGATTTCTGCTTCCCTGGCATCGACAGTCACACCACCATAGTTGCCAACCCTCTCGTGCGACCCTGATGCATAATTATACAATGTGGTTTTACCGCAATTTGGGTTACCCACCAAAGCAACGTTGATTGTTTTGCCTTTTTCGCGGAGAGATGTCTTAAGAATATCCGTGGCGATTGTTCCCTTAAATGGGATCTGAGCCATCATTTCGGCATCTTCTTCGGTAATCACTTCAATTAAACTGGCTTCACTGCGTCGCAACGAGACATTATAACCCATAATCTCGTATTCAATCGGGTCCTGCAAAGGGGCATTCTTTATTACCTTCACCGTTTTACCACGAACAAAGCCCATTTCCGTAATCCTTTTCCGAAAAGCTCCATGTCCCAAAACTTTGGTGATAACACCTGTTTCATCATTGACCAGCGAAGAAAGGCGTATATTGTTTGTATTGCTCATTATTTGAAATAACTAAAATTCAATTCCTAATCTTAAAGTTCCCTCCAGACAGTTTCCAATTCTATATCCCTGTCCGGCAGGGTTTACGATATATTGGAAATCCGGTTGTAAAAATACATCTTTAATCAAAGATCTTTTATATGTAAGTTCAATTGTTGTTTCGTTACCGACGTTACCTTTTAACCATGCAAGGGCAACAGCTAATCCAAGGGCATCATCTCCTTTTTTACTGAATATTCCTGTACGATGCACTCCTGTACCTATGTAAAGGAAGTTTTTGTTGTACTTTGCAGGGCCGTAACCCACCTGAAGAAAAGATCCCAATGTCTTATCGTCCTTTTTCCAGATTAATTGATCAGCAATGGCGTAAGCTCCAAAATTGTTGCTGCATGCAGGATCATCATCAGGAACGGCGCTTCCCCTGAAAAAGTGGTTATGACTATACAGTCCAGCTTTATAAGTTCCCGGCAACGACATTACCTGTGTGGTATATTGAAACTCTGCGATGGATAAGAGTCCATCGGCAGATTTAAATTGCCAGTTCAGGTTGTAAGGGTTATGGTCGAAATCTGTTGGACAACCGTCATAAACCGCCCATGACATTGCCACGCTTTCGGAGGTATGCCATCTGGCTGAGAAACCCAAAGCCGTCAGCGGATAAACCGGGGCCGGTATATTTCCTGAAATAGTAGGAAGTATTCCGAATGAACTGTTTAAAAATAAAGCACCGTATTCCGTATTGGCAAACTGAACGTTGAGATCCTGTAACCCAAGGGTAAATTCGGTTGTGCCAAATGATTGCTTGTACCACAATTCCTGTATAAAGGTATGATTACCGGCTTCGATATTGGACGATACCTGCAGATCACCTATCATCTGAGAGGAGGGAGATGCTCCATGCGTATTTGCTGCATTGATATAAAATTGTCCTCCTTTCCAGATTCCTGCTTCGGCTGTATTAAACCTGATGCGGATGTTTGCCAGTCCCAGATAGCATGAACCCCTTTTAATGCCACCGGACAGATTATTTACATTATCACCAGTATAAGTGGTGGCAAACGTAAATCCATCGTTTTCTCTGTTTACACTATTTTGAGGTTGAGCTTTCAATGTTGTTAAATTAATACTCCAGACAAGTCCGATCATGCAAGGAGTGAAATTCGCGTTCATTCTATGTAATCATTTTTCAACGATACAAAACTACTAGCGATCGTTTGCTTCTGAAATACCTAAAAGAGATGATTAATGATGAAAATACTACCTAAAAATAGTGATTGTTAAAAGTGCATAGACAATAAAGTTAAGCGGACACATTGAAAGGTAAAGTACTATAATCCGCTTAACCTGTGTTATCTGTGAATTATTATTCCGATAGATTTTCGAGGGAGATAAGCTTTTTAACCACAGCATAAATAGTGAGTCCGGAGACGGATTTTATTCCTGTTTTCTGAGAAATATTCTTACGATGAGTAATGACGGTATTAATACTGATGTTCAGTTTGTCTGCTATTTCCTTATTGGAGAGACCGGTGGTAAGGAGTCTCAGAATGTCAATCTCGCGATCGCTGAGCACGTCTTCCACATGATCGTGCTTTAAAGAAGTATTGCTTACTGCCTTTTGTACCGACGCTGTAATCGCCTCCGGTGAGTCGGAAATATTAATTAATGCATCAAACATGGAAAGCAGGTTTTGATCGAAATATGCATATACCAGGCCAATCCATTTCACATTCTCAAATTGATTTTTAAGGGTATGAAACGGTTTAAGATTGGTTTGTATAAACGAAGGATTGAGAATAATTACATCACATTTTCGCTTGGCACAAGTCTGTTGTATTTCATCAAATGAGAGTACCCTGGAAACCATCGATTTTAATCCCGATTTATAAATGATACCTGTTAAACCTTCATAGACAATGGAAGAGGTCTCGGCTATAATAATGTTCATGCTGCGTGTCACGACATCTTAGTTAGGTGAGACTCCATTTTTGCTACCAACGGAACCAGAATCAAATCCTCGATCTGGGAATGTATATTTAAATCGTAATCCAGTTCAAAAAGGCTGAACAGTAACTTTCGCCGCAGGATTTGATCGTCTTTTTGGGGCAGGTATTTGATAAGAAGGTTTTTCAAATCGTCCAGTTTTTCTTCGATATCATCGTGATGGTCCTGATACTCATCCACGGAATATTTGAAATGTCCGATGGGATAGTTTGGGTTTTCTATTTTCCTGATGAGTTCAATAATATAAGGGAAAACAATTTTGTTCTCGTAATCGAGATGTTCTTTTACCTCATTAAAATAAGTTCCAAAGAATTTTTCTACAAGAGCGATTTCCTTATGGGTATTTAATTCATACATCTTCTTAATGGTGCCGAGGATGTTGGGGTATATTTCCTCGGAATAATAACTGTGACTGTTCTTTAAATAGTTAACGATGGTTAATACGTCCGTGTAGGTAAACTCCGATTTGGGTGCATATTTGTTACCATTGTAAAGATTCGCAAACATGAGAAAAAGTTCAGTATTTATATTGTTATCGCAGCATATCTCATGCATGGTCTTCTCCTGTAAAGGCAACTCTATGCCAAAATGCTCCAGAAGAAGCATCAGGTAAGGATTACTAAGTATAACATCAGACATTTTTACATCCGGTGTTAAGTAGAGACTGACTGTTTGATGCATTTAGTTTTAATTTGAAATAAAAGTCATTATTTTGTTATTAAATTAACATAAAAACGTCGACAAAGTTCACTTAGGAATGGCTGTTCTTCTTGAGGAGATACTGCTTAGAATTCATAATGAAATGATGAACCCAACCAAATGAAGCATCACTAAAATTTAGCCTTGTTGATCTCTAATCTGTTACGGCTAATAAAAATTAATTTATCCTATTATTCTTCTTGAACTTATAAAATTTAATTTTGTTGAGATATAAAAAGCGGCGTTATAAATGGAAATTGTTGAAAATCAAAATGAGTATAAAACAAGGTTAGTGGTAATCTTAACCGCAGTAACCATGGTTGTTGAAATAGGATTTGGATATTATACCAATTCGATGGCTTTGCTGGCTGATGGCTTTCATATGTCGTCACACGCTTTTGCTCTTGGACTTAGCTGGCTTGCCTATGTTGCGGCAAGAAAATATTCGGATACGATAAAACTGTCTTTTAGTCGGCAAAAATTACTTGCACTTTCAGGATTCACCAGTGCCATAGTACTTCAGGTAGTAGCTGTCATTATGGCTTACGAAGCTGTGAACCGGTTAGTCCATCCGCTGCCTATAAAGTTTGGTGAGGCCATATTCGTGGCTGTCATAGGTTTACTGGTCAATGCGCTGAGTGCTCTCTTTCTTCATCACGACCATGAGCATCGTGACCATAA
>DATBXH010000805.1:0-2117 GCA_036514375.1 Bacteroidales bacterium
ATACCCTGCATATAGATATTATTTGTAAGCCAATATTTTCGTGCCTGTCCAATATAATATTGCAAGGCTTCTTTGGCCTCTCCGTTCATAGGAACGTCCATAAAAAAACTACGCGTATAGAGATAGTGTATTTGGGTGTAATCTAAATGATTATCGGAAAGCTTGAGTTTACCGGCTTTATCGAGTTTTACCAATTCTTTGTAGTCTTCTGCAATGCGATCGTCAATATAAGCGAGAGCCCGGGTTACCATACTCCAGGTTTTATTGTCGGTTCGTATATCTGTTATTCCCAAATGATCGAGTTTACCCATACCGCAAACAATGTGCTGGGTGATGTATCGGTTATCCGGCATTCCCTCAAACCAGGGCCAGCCACCGTTAGATACCTGCAATTTTTGTAATTTATCCAATGCCCGATCCAACTCGTTCGACATCCGGTTGAGGTCAAAGAGCAGAGCAACATTCCGCTTTCTCTCCGACTCGTTTTTGGCATCCAATACCCAAGGCGTTTCTTCGAGTAGTAATCCTTTCAATTCCTGATTTTTCTCAAGATTTGAAAGCAACGCGTCGGGTGTAATGTTTCTCCACGAATCAAAAACCTGCTTAATTCGTGGGTTCGAATTGGCGATATGCGAGGCAATACTGTTAGCATAAAACCGGCTAAATGTTTGTTCTGCACATTCATATGGATATTCCATAAGATATGGTAATGCCTGAATGGCATACCATGCCGGATTGGAAGTAAACTCAAGCGTTAACTTATTATTCCGCAATGTGGCAGATGTATTATGAAGAAGCTTATCAAGCGTATACGTCTTTGTTTGTCTACCCTTCACAGGTAAGGGCAATGTCTCTGTCACCAACATACTGTTGGTAAGTACCGGCAAAGAAGATTCTTCGCCATCACTGAACTTGCCTGCCTGAGCAACTACGCGGTATGTTACGGCCTGTAAACCAGCAGGAATAACAATATCCCAATTCAGATTGGTGCTTTCTCCCTTCTTTACGGAGAACGTCTGCTGAGCCTTTAAATTATGCATCTGATTATCTATCGGTTTCATGGTTAATGCATCGAAAAGCATGAGTTGGGCAGATCCAGCCAAATCCATATCCGAAAGACTTGTTATTTTAGAAGTAAAAGTCATGGTATCATTTTCGCGGAAAAAACGGGGAGCATTGGGTGTAACCATCAAATCCTTCTGAGTTACAAGTTCTTTTTCTGTAAATCCGTAGGACAAATCTTTGGTATGCGCGAAACCCAGCATCTTCCAACGTGTTAATGCTTCCGGAATGGTAAAATTGATAAGCACATCGCCATGTTCGTCGGTTTGGAGTTGAGGATAAAAAAAGGCGGTTTCATTTAAGTTGGTGCGCGCCTGGATGAAGGAGAGATCGGGTTTTGACTCAGACTGTTCGACTAAACCATCCTTATATGCTGTTGCTTTTTCTCGTTTTAATACACCTGAAGATCGTGATACGGAAAAGTCCGCCATTGGAGATGCAACCTCCATGGCATCAACGCCTTGAATTGATTCGTTGGTTACACTCACTGAGTCAAAATGCACTGAACTGTAAGATGCATTCATTATAATCTTAAGACCTACTTTCCCCTTATGATTTAGAACTATTTCTTGTGATTGACCATTAATCATCCCAACTAATAAAATAATTGCGGATTGACCGGACTTGACTACAAAATGCCCTTTTTCATCAGTCATTGTGCCGGTTTGCGTTCCAGCAATAAGAACTATAACATTCTTCATTGGGTCGCCTTTTTCATCACAAACAAACCCTGAGACCTCAGTGCCTTTCGTCTTTTCAGAAGATACTATACGATAATTAGCCTTGCCCTTATTTCTTTTTAATTCTTCCTCTAAATTAACAGGCTCGTTATAAACCGTATAGCCAAATCCGAACCAATTTAAAGAGCAATTATTTATTGGATAATAATATAGATTATCAGAATAATTTCTATTGGTAAACACATGTAAATTTTCTGTTTCAAAACAATTTGGACTATTCCAACCTAGATTCGGATTGTAACTTGGCCAGCATCCGAAATTAAATGTTTGAGGCTTGAAAGCATCGAGTGAGGCATCGTAAAGTGTAGCAACCAT
>DATBXH010000806.1:0-3402 GCA_036514375.1 Bacteroidales bacterium
TTCGCATCATTTTTTGCAAAAGTTATCTGTTAGTGTTTCGGTGCCTTACAAAGACAAAATTATGATAAGCAAAGAAAAAGCCCCTTTATTTATTGATTGGCTTAAAAGTGTAAGATAAAACGGCTTTAGCTTTTCATAGTAAGCCTCTTGAAAACCTCTTTATAATCTATCATAGATCCAATTGGGGACTAATTTATAAAGGAAAGCAATTATACGCCATCTTTTGGTTACATAAACTATTTTTTTTCTATACTTAATAGCAAGGAAAATTTGCCTTGCAACTTTGTTTACTGATGCTACCATAAGTTTATATTTTCCAACAGCCATTTTGGTTTCCACATATCCTGGCCGAACATCTGATATTATAATAGGTAATCCCAAATAAGCAGCCTTATTTCTTAACCCTTCCAGATAACATATTTGAAATGCTTTAGTGGCATTATAAGCCGGAGTATCTCTCCATCCCCGCAATCCTCCAATAGAACTGATCCCCACAATATGGCCTGATTTTTGATTTTGGAAATAATTAAATGCCCAATCAACTAATCGTGTAAAACCCAAAGCATTTACCTCTATAGTTTTCATTTCCAACTGAAAATCCAATTTTTCATTGATGTATACAATTCCTGAACAGATGACCAGGAGGTCCAATCCTCCCAGTTCTGAGGTAAGCTCTTCAATGTTCTGAACGATATTATTGGTTTCAGAAACATCAAAAGATTTTGGGAAAAATAACCCAGGCTTTTCATCGGCCAATTCTTTTAAAAGATTTAATCTTCTTCCGGTTATACCCACTTTATAGTTATGTTCGGCCAATATTTTTGCTAATTCTCTTCCTATCCCAGAGGTTGCTCCTACTACAATCGATTTCTTCATGCCATCACTAAACTTAGAACTTGGTTATAATTTTCAAAAATAATAAAATGGATATTGATATTTCGTCGGTAAAAATACTTCTCCTTTTAAAACAAATGCTTCCCCCCTTGTTTTAGTTGCTTCGGTTATTATCTGCCTATTTTACTGTTACATAGATGTAATCTTTGTGCTATAATTTAAATAGTACGGATTATGAAAGCATTTTATTTCGGAGTTTCAATATGTGCAATAGCCTTTCTGGCAGCATGTGGACACAAGCAGGATGAGCGGATAGGAATCGAAACAAACCGCGAAGTAATCGTAAAAACCGACACCGTTAAAGTAGCAAAAACCATTTCAAAATTGCATTATAGTGGCACCATCGAGCCATTACAAACCATTCCTCTCTCATTCGAAAACGTAGGCACTGTAGAAAGTGTATTTGTACAGGAAGGTGACTTTGTAAAAAAAGGCCAGGTGCTGGCAACTATCGACAAAGTTGACGATGTAAGCCTCGATAAGGCTACCGAAGCCAAATATCGCCAGGCAAAAGATGCTTATGACCGCTTAAAACCAGTTTACGAAAAAGGAAGCCTCCCCGAAATAAAATGGGTCGAAATAGAAACCTCGCTTAAAGAAGCTGAGGCGCAAATGCAGCTTTCAAAATCCAGCATTTCTAAATGTATCATGCGTGCCCCTGTTAGTGGCATGGTTGGCAAGCGTAATGTAGAGCCGGGGCAGAGTTCCATATCGTTAAAGGATCCTATTGAATTGGTGAAAATAGAAACCATCCTGGTAAAAATATCGGTTGCGGAAAACGAAATCTGCAACATCAAAAAAGGACAGGAAGCCAGTTTTTCCATTTCTGCTCTACACGGTAAAACCTTCACAGGTACTGTTTCGAGCGTAGGGGTCGTAGCTGACTTCATTTCGCGTACATACGAGGTGAAAATCATGGCTCAAAACCCTGATTTGGAAATAAAACCCGGCATGGTATGCGACGTTAACCTCGACACCGAAAAGGAACGCACCTGTATAATTGTTTCAAACAACGCTGTCAGTAAAGACAACGAAGGGAAAAGCTATGTATATGTAGTAAACTCCGACAATAAAACAGTGACGAAAAAAATAGTGAACGTTGACAGTTATCTAGGTAAAGGTATAGAAGTTACTTCAGGCATTGCCCCCGGTCAGGTTATTGTAGTTGAAGGAAAAGAAAAATTGTCGGACAACAGCTTAATCAGTTTATAACATGAAAACTAGAAAGCAAGGAATTATTGAGTCCGTAATGCGGAACCATAATATTATAATCATTATCGCGGCAACCTTAATGCTAACAGGTATAATAGCCCTGCTCATCATGCCCCGTAACGAGTTCCCGAAATTTACCATACGTCAGGGTGTAATTGTCGGAGTTTATCCCGGAGCTACCTCGACCGAGGTAGAGGCTCAATTAACACGTACTGTCGAGAACTACATTTTTGGGTACGAGGAAGTGAAAAAAGCCAAGACCTATTCCATGTCGCAGGATGGTATGATGTACATTTTCGTCGAACTGAACGACAATGTTACCAATGCCGACCAGTTCTGGTCGAAGCTAAAACATGGGCTGGCCGAATTAAAAATGACCCTTCCCCCAGGTGTGATGGCGCTGTTTGCCGATTCTGATTTTGGCGACACATCTGCTCTGCTCATTACCCTTTCGTCGGAAACAAAGAGTTATAAGGAACTTGAAAGTGAATTAAAAAAGCTTGAAGCCGAATGCCGCAAAATTCCTGCAACTTCTAAGATAAAACATTACGGGTTACAAAAAGAAAAGATATATGTAAAAGTAAAGCCGGAACTGCTAAACGAGTACAATATCAAGTCACTTTCGTTGCTGAGCGACTACCAGTCGAATGGTGCCATAAGTTACGCCGGGGTATTGAAAGACGGCGACAACGACTTGTCCATTCACTTACCTGAAAATTATAAGTCGGAAGACGACCTGGCCAACCAGATTGTGTATTCCGACCACAGCGGGAATGTAGTGCGCTTGAAAAACATTGCTACCATTGAACGCCGCTATGCCGACCCGGACGATTACATCAAGCAGAATGGCAAGAAAACCATCCTGCTTTCTCTCGAAATGCAGCCGGGTAACAATATCGTTGGATTTGGCAAGCAGGTAGACAAAGCTTTGGAATCGTTTCGTAAGACCTGCCCGAAAGATATACAGGTAGCCAAAATATCCGAACTGCCCAAATATGTCGATGAGTCGGTGCGCAACTTTATGAAAGAGTTTTTCATTGCCATTGCTGCCGTAATATTGGTTACCATGTTGTTGCTCCCTTTGCGCATCGCCGCAGTTGCCGGTATTACCGTACCTATATCAGTTTTGCTGACGCTTTGTTTTCTTTACTTTTTCGGTATCGAACTTCACACTGTTTCATTGGCTTCGCTTATCCTGGTTCTGGGGATGATAGTGGACAATTCCATCGTGGTTATTGATAATCATGTTGAGAAGAAGGACCATGGCTACTCTACATGGAACGCTGCCATTAAAAG
>DATBXH010000807.1:0-2915 GCA_036514375.1 Bacteroidales bacterium
AATAGGAGTCGATGAAAGAGGCGAACTATTTGCTTTAGTTGGGTTAATCCCGATTTGGTTCTATTCAATGAACTGTTTGTTTCTATCCAGAGTCTTATCCTTCAACACCGTTTTTATTTACATTTGCAATAGTAAAACTACACACCAAAGTTATTATGGGAAACAGCAATGCCGATCTTAAAATATTTGCCGGTAGTTCAAGCGTCCATTTCCTGGATAAAATGTGCGGATATCTGGAAATTCTTCCTGGAAATTCGGAGTCGTTTCATTTTTCGGAAGGTAATAGTTATGTTAAAATCCTGGAAAATGTTCGTGAAAAGGATATTTATATCGTAGAAACCATCGGATTGAATGCCAACGATTCGTTGGTTGAACTTTTGTTCTGGATTGATGCGTTTAAGCGATCGAGTGCAAATTCGGTAACCGTGATTATCCCTTTTTTTAGTTATGCCAAAGGAGATAAGAAAGATGAACCCCGGGTTTCGATACGGGCCAGGGTATGCGCCGATTGCCTGGAAGTTGCCGGGGCCGACCGCATTATTACAATGGATTTGCACAGCCCTCAAATACAAGGCTTCTTCAAAGTCCCGGTAGATCATTTATACGCATACCCGTTGCTTTGCGAATATATAAAATCGCTATCCATACCCGATCTGGTTATTGTCTCTCCCGATGCCGGTTTTGCCAAAAGTGCCCGCCGGTTTTCATCCTACCTCAATTTGCCGACAGTAATTTGTGATAAAACCAGGGCAGATCATTCCGAAAAGGCTGAAGTAATCGAAATTATCGGGAATGTCAAAGGGAAAAATGCCTTTATTGTTGATGATTTTACAATCACTTGCGGAACCATTGTGGATACTGCCCGTATTTTACGCGAAAATGGTGCTAAAACAATCAATGCGATGGTAACGCATGCCATGTTAGCGGAAAAGGGATTAAAACATCTCGAAAATAGTGAAATTGATACTCTGGTCATTACTGATACGGTTTATAACCCTTTGGCATTTAACCATAAGAAAATTAAGACCATTTCGGTAGCTCCATTGTTTGCCGAAGCTGTACGAATCATTCACGATAAGGAATCACTCAGCGCATTATTCGATCATTTGCCCGATAAAGTACTCGACTTTGCCTTTAGACTATAGTTGGGTTATTCCAGCTCTCTTTGACGGCATTGGCTTTTATTCCCACTTTTTTCTCCCTCATTTTGGGCTTGATAATCAATCGCAGGGATTGATCGTAGGTGAGGTAGTTCCATACCCAGTTGACAAAAACCAGTACCCTGTTTTTTATGCCCAGGATGGATTTTAAATGAATAAACATCCAGGCCAGCCAGGCAAAAAAGCCCTGAAATCGTACGAAAGGTAAATCAACTACGGCCAGGTTACGGCCTACGGTCGCCATACTGCCCAGATCCTTATATACAAATGGTTTAAGTTGTTTTCCCTGATTCATCCGGATCAGGTTTGCTGCCAGGTTTCTGGCCTGCTGTATAGCTACCTGTGCTACCTGGGGATGTCCTTTCGGGTAAGCTTCCGTGGTCATGAATGAAATATCGCCAATGGCGTAAATATTGGGATAGTCTTTTACCTGGTTATATTCGTTTACGATAAGCCTTCCGGCCGGGCCGAACGATTCCTGACTTATACCCGGCACGGAGTTACCTTTGACACCGGCGGCCCAGATCATGGTATCGGTTCGTATGGTGGCATCGTTGCTTAAATATACCCATATTCCGTTATATTCCTTTACAGCCGTATTCAGCCATACTTTTACGCCAAGCTTCTCCAGGTATTGTTGTGCTTTCTTTGAAGCAATTTCAGACATTCCTTTTAATAGACGGGGCGAGGCCTCAATCAGATGAATGTTCATGCGATTAAAATCTATTTCCGGGTAATCCTTGGGAAGGATAAAACGTTTCATTTCGGCCAAAGCTCCGCTGGTTTCGACTCCGGTAGCACCTCCTCCAACAATGACGATGTTCAGCATTCCTTCCTGTTCGTCAGGATCTTCGCTGATCAGTATGTTTTCAAAATTCTGAAGAATCGTGTTGCGCAGCCCCAGTGCTTCCGATACCGATTTCATCGGGAACGACTGTTCCTCAGCACTCCTGTTCCCAAAGAAATTAGTGGTGGCACCTGTGGCTACAACCAGATAATCGTAGTTTACAATACCTATCTTTGTAACGACCCGGTTATGGTTCGGTTCTATGGATAGAACCTCGGTGAGCCTCAGGTGTATATTTTTTTTTGATTGAAAAACCTTGCGGAAGGGGAACGAAATGGCACTCGGCTCTAAACCTGCGGTTGCCACCTGGTAAAACAGGGGCTGAAACATATGATAATTGTTTTTGTCGATTAAAACTGTTTGAAATGATGTTTTGACAAGTTTACGGGTTAACGTTAAGCCTGCAAAACCTCCACCGATAACTACAATCCGTTTACCTTCCACCTCCGGAATATTTGCTTTCATAATGCTTTTTGTTTTGATAGAAACTTCGCTCTTTACGGAACAAAGCTTTTGTTTTGTTATTAAAATAACAGAACAAAGACCGTTTTGTTTGGGAACAAATGCAGAGATAAGCTGTTATTTTAATCGGGATAAGTAGTTATCAGGAGAAATATTCAGAATGATAAGATATAATGGATACAATTTTTATGTTTTTACCACTGGCTGTAATCTTTTTCTGGGCAGGTTTTGTATGTGCCATTAGCTTTATGGAAGCATGGCTTAAGTTCAGGGTAAAGGAAGTAACCCTGTCCATCGGATTAAGTATCGGAAAAAAGGTCTTTATCGCCATGAACCGGATGGAGTGGATATTCTTGTTTATTTATTTCATTTCATTGATATATCATCTTAAGATAAGGCCCGAGATCGTTGTTTTTACATCTCTGATCGTGTTCCTTATTCTGGCG
>DATBXH010000808.1:0-2295 GCA_036514375.1 Bacteroidales bacterium
AATCCGTAATTTGAAAACAGGTATTTGGTGTACGATCCGTCTCCGGTTTTTTCTATAACCTCATTATAGCCTATGTGTGGTCCGGTATAACTTGAGAACCCATTAGTTGAATAAAAACTAAAACTAATAGTACAGCCATCATTACCAATATCACAGGGTCTGTTAGTAGCTGAAAAATGATATTTAGGAATGCCATTCAATATCCCACTGGATGGAGAACTTGCATTATACGTGCTATTTGAATAATTTGTAACATAATAATAGGTCCTGGTTATTGGAGTTGCATTTGTAGCCGTATAATTCTCTATTTTTTTTATTCTGCAACCTCCAACATTGCCGTAATTTTCATAAAATGGACTTAATGATTGGTGATCCGAACCAACAGTGTAGGAGCAGGAATTTGCTTCCCAAACAAAAGAGGTATATCCCCCTGTTGGATAGCTGATTTTATTGATTAGACCTTTAGTTACCAATGAATTATTTGTATTTTTATTGTTATAAAAAATATCCCATGATGTGTTATTTATATCTGTACCATTATAATAACCCCAATGGTCTGTCCAATTTCCCCCATAATCGGGTAGCCCTGCTATATCGTCATATTCAAATTTATAAACCTTCCCAAGTGAATTGTTTTTGTCAATTTCCCTGATGGAATCGAGTGTTAATCGTTGTGCATCGGAAGGGTTATAATAGAAATTATAACCTAAAATTTTTGCATTATTCTGACTGATTGTGATATCATCCAATTTTTTCCATTGGATATTGTCCGGATTCTCATATATTCGATAATAATGATCCATATCCAGCCCTGTCCCATTCTCATTTTGTTGTGTAAAAAATAACCTGGGATATCTTTTTTCGACAGAATTTGTAGAATTAAACGTTATTTTCTCCTCTTTACTGGTTGATATTTCATGCAGATATAATGGCCAGATGAGTCTACCCGAATGATTGAGGGTAGATACATTACCACCTGTTCCACCCATAAAAGTCTCATTAAGCCCGAAAAGCCATTCTGTCCCCCTTGAACATCCGGAACCTTCCGCACTGGAATAATAAGCCAGTTGGGTAACAGGATTTTTAGCTTCATAACTAAAGGTGACTACATTTCCATTTACATCTTTAATTTTCTTTAAATACCATGTATTTAAGGAAAAGATACCCTCCAGATTGTAGTAATTGGTGCTATATTCAATAGCTCCTTCACCTCCAAAATAATATTTAGTCCCGTCTTCAGTTGTGAGTGTGAAACCATAAAACATTCGCGGCTGACCATCGGGAGTATTGGTACTACCTCCATATTGTAGAAGAATTCTTATTATTTGACTTATTTGATCGTAGCCTGAGATGAACTCGTTTCCATCGGCATCTCCCAATTCAATTTTGATGTTTTGATCGGAAATTACTTTCCAGCCATCATAGGTATACATGAATTTACCTGAATAGCCCAAAAAATTAAAATAAAATTCATCCGCACATACATCATATCGCTGAGGGAGGCTATAAAGTACTGTCTTCAAATAAGATTTTAAATTCCAACCGGGCGTGTTTAATTTATAACAACCAGAGGTGAGTAAGCTTGTATTATCTTTTGGATAATACGGCATAATGCTGGTAGGTACTGAATTGTCCTCATCATTCATACCATGTGCCACCCTGGTTATACAACCATAACTTTGCAAATTCCAGCCAAGACCTACCCAACCAGGATGCTCATTTGGTTTAACAGTAGCAGGGTGATATTTCAATTCAATCGGTATTTTAATATCCCCACATGAAAGCGTGTAGATAGGAACTGAGATGTCCGGTGTTCCGGTAAAGTAACTTACAGGTATATTGCCAAAAGTTCCAAGGCTCGATGCATTTGGGCTTTGGATGACAGGTACGGGAGGTAACTGGGCATTAATGTAAGGAATACTCATTATGATCATCCATACGATTATGGCATATTTATAGATTACTTGCTTAAAAAGCATATCAGGTTTTTTCTTCATTTTTAGTGTAATTAGGATTTATCAAAATTTTGGTAGTTATTTTTTCTTCAGTTCTTCAATCTCTTTGAGCAATAGTTGGTATTTGGTGTCCTGTTCAACCAGTTTTTGCTCCAATGCGGCATTTTTCTTTTGTTGTTCAATCACATACAACGTCAACTCCTCCACCTTCTGCAACAACTTCGCCTGCATATCTCCCATGCTCACACCACTTGTTTGCATATCCGTAGCTGGTGCAATATCCGGCAGATGTTTGTTGACTTTTATAAAGGCTTCCACTTCGGCGAGCGGGCGAAGCTTA
>DATBXH010000809.1:0-8276 GCA_036514375.1 Bacteroidales bacterium
CTTTGCCGAAAAGGCCATTACCTTTCCGTATTCGTTTACCATGGGCACGAGTCCCATTCGTTCGAGATTGGCAATTTCACTCTTTTTTAACGGGAACGCCACACCGTCAACTTCACTCAATCCTCCGTACTTTTTACCGGCTGCTACCTGCGACATTAGTGTCTTGTAAATGGTACCTGCCAAAGCGCCAGAGGGTGGTACATACAGTTCTTCCTCTTCTCCAATCTCTTCGTGCTTATTGCGCCCGACTAACCAGTTACAGGTCATCATAACGTTGGACCGGTATATATCGCCACCGGTGAGGTTGGCAGACTCGAACATTTCCATGACATCGTCTGGATTGTCCAGATGCTCAAAGTCGGTAACCAGCATCACTTTATTTTCGTGAGCGAGCTTGGCCCATTTCTCAACCACTTTGTTCGAACCCATATACCCAGGTACAATGAGAATACTGTAATTATCCCTCAAGTCCAACCTGTCGAAACTGGCTTTAAGTTCTTCATTTACTTTATCAAAGAAGCGCGTGTTATCAAGATCCTTAACCTGCTCAAGGCTTGCATTCATAAAGGAAACATTCTTCAATTTGTCCATATCTGTATTCTTGAAGAATAGAGCCACAGAACGATAGGATCTTTCCAGGTCCTTCACTTCGGCAACGGCTTCTTTAAGATTGCTTTTCAGGGCGGTTTCCGCAATCTCAGCCTGCTTGTCACACTTTTCTACCATGTCCGACAAGCTGCCGGGAGTCGACAAAACCTCGGCCCATATCGCCAGGTTTCGTTTCAATTCTTCCCTTTCCTCTTTTTTATTCGATTCGGAAAGGAATATTTTTTTCCGTGCTTTCCGCTCAGGATTGACGTTTTGAACGCCATCGATCATCATTTCGAGCAGATCGAAACCACCTACTACCGTAAGAGCGTTAATATTTTGTTCCAGGGTTTCCTGCGGTTTTTCAATTTTATCAACCTCCAACACCTGATATTTGGAATTTTGTTCTTTATCTGATTTCTGTCGTAATGCCTCTGCCATGGTTGTAAAAGTTTTGGTGTGTTAAACAGATCGTCATTTGTTATCTTTCAGCTCTTTGATCAATGCATTGATAGCATTCAGCATCGCTGCTTTGTATTCTTCATTCTCTAATGCCTTTTGTAAAAGCTTATTGGTTTTCAGTTGCTTGATAATCTTCTGGTTTTGTTCTTTTTGAGCAGTCAAGCCTTTCAGAAATTCACTTTGATTGGTAATGCCCTTAACCCCAAAATCTGCAAGATTCCTGAATGCAAGTTTTTCTTTGCGAACTCCTCCCTCACTATCATGAAATTCCATTTCCACGTTTGGTGCAAAGCGCTCAAAGACGTCATCAATCGATTTAAGTCCTTCCACAACCTCCGGTTTAATGGGTGGATCTTTTGTGAGTTGTTCAATCATTAGCGTTCTGTTCTGCGGTAATTCGCTCATCGATTCATTAGCGTCGGATTTCACTTCTGATCCGCCTATGTTATAGATAGCCATAATGTTTATTTATTTAGGTTAGCATATTTGGTTGCTTTGAGAAATGCAAAATGGCGTATGTTTTCGTTAGCCATACTCCAGAACTTAATAATAAATATTATAAGGCTCTTGAGGCTCGTAATTAACCCAAAAAACTATTTAAAGGCTGAATGAGGCAATTGTTATTCTCTGTATGAACAGGCTAATATTGGGCAGTAATTTATTTTGTGTATAAAAATAAGAATAAAAATATTACAAGTCAATTAAATATTGCTTCAATACCTGTTGGTCCATTCTGTTTTTGAGAAGAATACGGGTTTTGCCGGATATGCAAAAAAATCGGTCGAATTTTTTTAATTATAAACTACGGTTTGGGTCTTTGTCCGCGATTATGGATTAAAGTAGCCAGAAGCAGATAATAAATGTAATGAAGCAGAATTGTGAGAGGCCTCAGTATAGTTTGAGTAAGCTAATTAAATAAGCCAAAGTATAGGGAAAACTTAATAAAAGAAGGCCAGTCCGTCGCGGAGGGGCCTTCACCAACCAACAAATACAAATGTTCTAATAACATCATTACTTAAAAAACCCTAAACAAAAACAGCGAATTATAGCAAATGATTGCTACCTAATTTATTAATCCGTCATCAATTCTGGCTTCAATAATCTTTTGAATATCCTTTGGTATATTGGAAAGAAAATCATAACCTGTTAACGATTGCAGTTGGTTAACAGACACTCTGTACTTGCCCCACTCTTTTTCCGAACATTCCTGGCTGTTTGGTATCAAAACTGCAATAACCCTTGTGGAAGCGTCAATTCTTTTTATATCATCATTGCCTTCCGGCAGAACAACTATAATTTTCCACAATTGTAAGGGGACTGCCACATTATGTTTCAATTCCAGTGAAAATCCGTTTGATCCTGTGCCACCCGTTCCTTCAGGTCCGCAAATAATATAAAGCTCGTTACCCTGACTGACAAGTTTTCTGCAGTAACTTTCCAGACGATCCCATGTAATCCGGTTATTGTTTGGTGCCTGAGGAATCATATTGGTCATTAAAAAAGTGGCAGAGTTGTTTTCTTCGCTATTATTCCTGTCACCGGTTGGACATTGTTGCCCTTTATCAAAGCCCGAATTGGAATAATCCTGCGGGGTCACCTTGTACCAATTTGCCGGTAATGTTGCGTCTGGTTGAAAATTGCTTTGGCGCGATATTATACCCAGATCAGAGGATCCAACATGCCATGAAACCCAGTTCGGAGTATGTTTTGTGTTATTGTAGGACAGGCTGTACTGAGGTTTTACCATAAGATAATTATCTTTTTTTATAGTATCGGAGGTTGCACCACTGGGATTGCCCATCGCAAGATTAACATTTTCCTGAGAAAAGCCTGATAACGGAATGATCCAGCATGTCAGGATCATCAATAGATTTAAGGTTCTCGATTTCATAGTGTAGTTTTTTATGTTAGTAGGTAGCGTAAATTTATGACATCCTGTAACCTCAATCAAAAAAATTTGACTAATGGATGTTTATGTCGGGACACCGACGAAAATATTGAAGCAAGTAATTAATTCATTGGGAGTAATGCAGTTCGGGTTTAATTTGGGAATAAAGCTGGTTTTAACAGCAATAATACCCATCTCTGCTTTGATTATCGTTAGTCATAACAAAATGCTACGCTCCCATTTAAAATTGGCAGATGAATTAAGCAAGAAACTTAAAGAGAATAAGTCAATCCAGGATAAAATAGTAGATTATCAATTACAAAAGTAATGTCAAAAAAACTTTTTATTAGTGGTTTGTCTCTAATTATAGCTTGGACTATAGCAGTTTTTGGCTTTCATGTAAATGGAACAATCCATATGCTGCTAATAATAGCAATTATTACCCTCCTTCAAAGTATGGCTATTATTTTGCTTGCCCGGTTCGTTTTCAAGTCGAATTATTCCGATAAATACAAATAATAAAATAAATCAAAAAAAAAGAGCGTACCTTGTCGTCCTTTTTTGATTAAAATTTAACGAATAATAAGATTATGTTGAAAGATGATGGTAAATATTTACATTTATGGATGAAGTACGCTGCTGCTATAAGAATTCTTGTAAAGAAAACTGATGTAGAAAGCCAAAAACTACAATTATACAAACATGAAATTGACAATTATAGTCCCAAGGCTAATTCAGGACATTTATTTAGTTTCGAATTAATTAATGGTAAAGCTATAAATTCATCAAAGAATCCCGCAATTGCACGTGATCTTGTACAGGTATTAGAAAGCAATACCATAACTAAAAATTTAATAAAAGAGCGAGCTCTTAAAGTTAGCATGGATAAATCATTTGAATTGTTGTTAGAAAAAATATAACATCCGTAAAATTAGGTAAATAAACCAGAAATTAAATTATTACCACGGAAATAATAAAACATATATTTGAAAACATTCTCTGAATTAGGAATTTCCGACGCTTTATTAAAAGCACTCAATGAGAATAATATTATAACTCCTACCGAAATACAAGTAAAAGCCATTCCATTTTTACTTGAAAAAGGAACCGACTTTGTTGGGCAGGCACAGACTGGTACAGGTAAAACCGCGGCTTTTGGTCTTCCGCTATTACAAGCCATAGACCCGGATAATAACATGGTTCAGGCATTAATTTTATCGCCAACCCGCGAACTTGGACAACAAATAGCCAAGCAATTGTTCCGTTTCACAAAATATGTTCCAAAGAAAATATTTGTTGAAGCTGTTTACGGAGGAGCTTATATTGAAGAACAAATAAGAGCTCTAAAAAGACCTACCCACATTGTAGTAGCAACTCCCGGACGATTACTCGATCTTCTCGATAAAAAAGCGCTTGATATCAGCAATATTAAAACCATTGTACTGGACGAAGCTGACGAAATGCTCAGCATGGGATTTAAAAAAGAGCTCGATAGCATTCTTAGCCAAACAAACGGTAAGCGATCTACCTGGTTGTTTTCGGCCACCATGCCTCCCGAAATCAAAGCAATCATCAAGACATACATGTCACCTGCAGCTTTCCGAATCGAAGCCGATAGGCTGAATGTAATCAATAAGAATATTGAACATCATTACGTGATATGCAATCCGGAAGAAAAAAAGGATATTTTATTGCACTTCTTAAAAACACAAGGAGCAAATCGCGGAATTATTTTTTGCCGTACCAAGGCCGATGCACAGGCTCTTGCTCAACAGTTGGTCGATAAGAATATTGCAGCAGCCGCTATTCATGGCGACTTAATGCAAAAAGAACGGGATAAGGTGATGCGTGCTTTTAAAAACAAGAAATTAAAAATACTTATCGCTACCGACTTAGCAGCAAGAGGCATCGACATCGAAAAACTTTCGTATGTGGTACATTTTCATCTGCCAGAGCAAACCCAATACTATACTCATCGTAGTGGACGTACCGCCAGAGCAGGAAACAACGGACTATCGCTGAGTTTTATAAATCACACGGAATTGTCAGATCTGAAAGCTATTGCCCGTGATTTGGGTTTTCTAGTAAAGGAAATTCCCCGGTAAATGAATCCCGAACACGTTCATATATTTACCGATGGCAGTTGCCATACCCAAATCCGTCAGGGTGCATGGGTAGCTATTATATTGCATGCCGGTGCACAAATAATCCTCAAGGGCGAAGCAGAAAGTACCACCCACAACCGGATGGAATTAATTGCAGTTATAAAAGCCATTGAATATGTTGACGAAAAGCAGTTTAAAGGACAACTTATTGTTTATACCGATAGTCAATATGTATGTCGCTTGTCCGAGCGAAAAACCAGGTTAAGGCAAAACCATTTCCTTACTAACAAAGGGAGTCTCATACAAAATACTGATTTGATACAAGCCTTAATCCGGCATATTGAATCTCATAACATCAGGTTTATCAAAGTAAAAGCTCATCAGAAGACGGATACAGAATCTTCAATATATAGTAGTCAAGCAGATATGTTGTCTCGGAAAATGGTAAGAAATAAGACGAGAAGTGCAGCTGGGAGCTCTCAGAGGATTTATCCGATCCTTTTTTAAAGTTTCTGAAGAACTAACTTGAAATATGTATAGATAAGTCAATTAAGAGAAAAGAGTTATCACAAATTTTTATAAAACAATAAAGGCCTCCATTGGGAAGTCTTCATTTAAAAGTCTCTCCTTTGATAATGAAGCCCAGGTAAAGACAGATGTGTGGGCAGGTTATAAACCCCTAAATAAGGATTTTGCAAACCTTATTCAAATACCATCAGGGAAAAAAGGCGAAAACTTTCCTGACCTGCATAGGGCTATTATGGGATTTAAAGGATGGCTGGGGGTTATGCATCATCATGCAGAACATTTACAAGCTTATATTGACGAATATTCCTAACCTAAAAAGCCTAAGAACTAATCCTTCCCTGTCTACTCCCCTAAAAATAAAAAACCTGTAAATTAATTGTTTACAGGCTTAAAAGTGACCCCGGAGAGATTCGAACTCTCGACCCATTGATTAAGAGTCAATTGCTCTACCAGCTGAGCTACGGAGTCTTTTTAGTTACGACCTGATAGAGTCTGTTACTCTATCAACTGTCCCGATAGTCATCGGGAATGGAGTCGTTCCGGTTTTGCGGTGCAAATGTATTAAAATAATTTTTAAAATCGCAAGTTGTCTTAAATGTTTTACCGTAATGTTTAACTTTAATACCTCGTTCTTGCCTTATAATGTGTATGTAAAAGTTCGTGCGATTTTTCTCCAAGCGGTTCACCCAGAAAGTCGTTATAGACATTTATAATCTCAGGGTTTTCGTGCGATTTCCTGATGGGCATGGACATATCCTCAGAATATATGGCTTCCGCACGTTTCTTGCGAATCTCGGCATTTGTAGGAATAGGTTGTCCGCCTCCACCAAGGCAACCTCCGGGACAGGCCATTATCTCTATGAAATGATAATCACTTTGTCCGTCCCTTATCTTTTGCATCACGTGTTTGGCATTGACAAGTCCATGGGCAACAGCCGTTTTCAATTTAACTCCTTCTAAAAAACTCCACTCAGGCTTAGTGCCTTCTATTTTAATGGTGGCTTCCCTGAAGCCTTCCATTCCTCTCACAGGTGTAATGTTTAGTCCTTTAAATGGGATTTCCCTTCCGGTAATTATTTCATAAACGGTTCGCAATGCTGCTTCCATCACGCCTCCCGTTGCTCCAAAGATAACACCGGCACCGGTTGACTGACCCATGATGCTATCGTAAGATGAATCGGGCAACGACATAAAATCAAGTCCGGACTGACGTATCATAATTGCCAGCTCTCTTGTAGTGAGAACATAATCCACGTCCTGATATCCGCTGGAACGCATTTCGGGTCTGTTAGCTTCAAACTTTTTTGCCACACATGGCATAATCGAAACGGATACTACTTTGGAAGGATCGAGATTCCGGTTTTTGGCATAATATGTTTTTGCCAGGGCCCCAAACATCTGCTGAGGCGATTTGCAGGTTGATACGTTCTCCAGATACTCCGGAAACGTATGTTCAATAAATTTAATCCAGCCCGGCGAACAGGAAGTTGTCATGGGTAGCATAACAGAAGGATCATGATCAACGAGCACTTTTTTCAATCGCGTCAGAAATTCATGACCTTCCTCAATAATGGTAAGATCTGCAGTAAAGTCCGTATCTAATACCGAATCAAAGCCCAATCTTTTA
This sequence comes from Bacteroidales bacterium, assembly GCA_036514375.1. Taxonomy (GTDB): domain Bacteria; phylum Bacteroidota; class Bacteroidia; order Bacteroidales; family JAAUTT01; genus JAAUTT01. The sequence goes on from DATBXH010000809.1 coordinate 7,199, forward strand.
AGAACCGTAACTAATTTTCCGGTAACTCTGCTGCCTGGGGCAAACCCCAGTTCTTCTCCCAAAGATACACGCACTGCAGGTGCGGTTTGAACTACCACATGTTTGTCTCGGTCGTTGATGGCTTCCCATACTTCATCAATATAGTTTTTTTCAATTAATGCGCCTGTTGGACATCTGTTTACACATTGCCCGCAATTTGTACAAAGTACATCATACATCGGGTATTCGAAGAACGTGGAAATCTTCATATGACTGCCCTTATAGGCCACCCCCAATGCACTTACATGCTGCAACTCCTCACAGGTACGTACACAACGCTGGCAGCGAACGCATTTGCTATCATTCTTTATGATCGACGGAGAAAGCATATCAATCGTAAAATTTTTGAATGGAACTAAACTAATAAAAGCCTCCTCGCCAATATTATATTCGGATGCCAGATTTTGTAACTCACATTTGCAATTTTTGTAACATTTAATGCACTCTGCATTATGTTCCGATAGCAATAAGGAAATGATATGCTTACGGGCTACCCTCACTTTGTGGCTATTGGTAAGTATTTGCATTCCCTCCGAAACGGGCATAGCACATGATGCCACAAGACTTTTTGCACCAACTTGTTCCACAACGCAAATGCGGCAGTTACCTGCCACACACAAATCCTCGTGATAACAGAGTGTAGGTATTTTAATATTTAGTTGCCTTGCGGCCTTTAGAATTGTCATTCCTTCATCCACTTTGGCTTGCAGCCCATCGATTTTAATATTTATTTTGTTTGCCATAGTTTCTACTGATGATTAAAAAATCATTTCTTCCCTGAAGTTATCGACTATCGAGGAAAAGGAATTAGCCACAGATTGTCCTAAACCGCATTTGGAAGTAATTTTCATGGTCTGAGCCAGTTTCAGTAGCTGATCGAGGTAAGCAGAAGATTTTTCGCCCCGTTTTACAGCCATGATCCCTTTTAATAATTGCTGACAACCCACGCGGCATGGAGTGCACTGGCCGCAACTTTCTTCCTGGAAAAACTCAAGATAATTACGTAAGACATTATACATAGATCGTGAGCTGTTGAAGA
>DATBXH010000810.1:0-2546 GCA_036514375.1 Bacteroidales bacterium
TAACACTTTAGGTAATTCGAATATAAAAAACCGAATGGATTCCGTTAGATGTGTTCCTTTTTCCAAGCCTAAAGCACGGTCAATGAGCCAATCTGTAACTGGTTGCAGGTAATGATAAAAGATAAACCAAGCAAACAGTAATAAAACTGGTACAATGATTCTTGTCTTATCTATCTTTTGAATAGTTGACATTTACAATTATTTGATATAGAATGTGATAATACAATACACTCCTGCCAGGATGAAAACTATTGCCACTATCCGACGAAACCATACTTCAAATACTTTTAATTTGTTGTAGAAATTCCCAATCGCCGAAACACTGTATGCAAGCATCCAGGCAACAACTATTACAGGTAATCCGGTAGCGGTGGCAAAAACAATTGGCAGATATAAGCCGGATGCACTGGCAATGGTCATCGGAATTAGCATTCCAAAATACAGAACACCACTATATGGGCAGAATGCCAGTGCAAAGGCAACACCCAATAAAAAAGCGCCCAAAAAACTGCCTTTCCCTTTGTTTCCGATTTTATCTGTTATTGAAGTAAATGCTGGAAACTTTACCTTGATAATATCCAACATTAAAACACCAATCATTATGAGCAGAAAGCCAATAACCCTTTCGCCCCAACCTTGAAAAATTTGAGCTACATGAAACCTGCTTGCTCCAAAATACAAGATTAATCCCAATAAAGTATAGCTGAAAGCTCTTCCCAAAGTATAGAGTAACCCATAGATAAATATTCTCTTTTTAGCCTCAATATCCTTGCTAATAAAGCCAATTGCAGTGATATTGGTTGCCAAAGGACATGAACTTATAGCAGTCATTAGGCCTAATATCAGGGCTGACAAAAATGGAGTTGAAGAACTTTCAAGCAACTGATGCAAGTATTCCATGTTTGTAATTTAATGGAGTTTTATTTAAGCATTGGGTCGAGTGCTTTTTTAATGTATGGTTTTAATCCTTCCGGATTTGTTCCATAAGTAAAAGCTTGTTCTGTAAGTTCAACTTCCCCTTTTTCATTGGTTACAGGAATCATCAAAAGCATATTCCATGCAACCTGGTATTTCTCAGCCAGAGCTTTGTTTTGAGACTCTTCTATGTTTACGCTTTGAAACTTCACAAGTCCATTGTCCTGCTGATTTTTATACAACTCATTAAGAACTGTAACCGTGGCTTTTTCTGCATTAATACAACCGGTGCAGCGATGTGTCCCATGAAAGAAATAGACAATAACCTTTGTTTTACTTTCCGAAGAGGTCGTTTTTTTATCTTGCTGGCTATAACCATTACAGCTAACCGAAAGCGTGAAAAAGAATAAAAGAATTATGTTTTTCATATTGATAATTTTTAAGGATTCTGATTTATTTCTTGATTTCGCAAAAACACGAAATGTGTTGACAAAAAATTTATTTTGCCAGAAGTTCGCCAAAATACTGTTGAGCTAGTTCCCAATTAGCCCTGTTTATGCAATATTTGATAAAAGGGGGATTTATTTGACCCTGGATAAGTCCTGCAAGTTTTAGCTCTTTTAAATGCTGAGAAAGGGTAGAACGGGCAATGGGCAGTTTCTCGAAAAATTCACCGCTTGTACAGCAAGCATCCAGTTTCGACAATTCCCTTACGATATACACCCTGGCAGGATGGCTCAATGCTTTGGCAAATTGTGCAATCATCACATCCTTTTGGGCAAATTCAACATTTTCTTTAGCCATAATAATCTTCTTATAAAAATTTCTGAATGATTTCTTTTAACTCTGGCAAACTTGGCACTCTGCCAGATAATGCAACTTTTTCATTTATTACAAGAGCCGGAGTACGCATCACCCCATAAGACATTATTTTTTGTATGTCTTCGACCTTCTCGATATTAGCATCCGCTTTTAGTTCGGCTATAGCATTAATTGCAGCCTTCTCCAAGTTTTTACAATTAGAACAGCCTGTACCTAAAACTTTTATGATTGTAGCCATGTTTATGTTTTTATATTTCGCAAATATACGAAATGAATTTCGTAAAAACACTTATAATTTTGCTAAATCTTACTTGATGACGAAACCTAATTTTCGTTCATATGTCGGACATTCCGGGTTGTCATGCAATCGTTATCAAATTCCCACCTTCCTCGAATGACAAGACTTCTAATAATTTTCCAGACATAATTACTGCTCTCATATAGCAATTATATATCCCAATAATCGCCTGGAATTAGAAAATTTGAATATTTTACCAAAAATTATCGCCAAAAGGGAGTAACACTAACCATTAAATCTGTAAAAACCGCAAGAAACAGCCAATAAAATAAACCGTTCTCCAAAAAATTTAAACCTATGAAAATAAAAGCTTTAGCCTTTTTTCTAACCGCAATTTCATTAACTGGTGGCATTGCATTATCTCAAGACTTATCTGAAGGTAAATTAACAATAAGGGATAATGATCCTTTGCATTCGCCTAAAATTATATTGTCTTACGGGATGGGAATCGGTTCTTCACCTCACTTTTACATTAATGTAATAAATCACACGGACCTTTATTTTAATCTAT
>DATBXH010000811.1:0-3065 GCA_036514375.1 Bacteroidales bacterium
CGGTACAAACTCCGCCCCGGGCATAAGCTATTTTAATATTTTTTGAAATTTCATCAAACGGAACCGAATCAAGATTCATTGAAGCTCCGATTTCAACTTTGCCAATTTCCCAACCATAAACTGCGGGGTAATCACCGCAAACACTTTTTACATCTGAGCGGTTGGTTTCATATTTCCAACCTTTGCCATACAGTAAATCATCCTGATGACCGAACATAATGCCTTTGGAAACCAGCTTTCGCAAGTTTATCAAAAGGTTTTTCGTCTCTAATGTTGCACTTTTGTCAACTGGCAATGAATAAGGATTCTGCTGTCCATAGCAGAACCAGGATATGAAAAGGCTTATACATGTTAATTTAATGGTACCCATAAACTTATTTAATGATATCCCGGATTTCTTTATTGTATCGGCTGATCATTTCTATGGTACGATCGGTGTTGTAAACGGAATTTAAACCTTGCTCTTCCACCGGAGGATCAAGATAATTATCACCTTTTTTCCAGTAAATCTGTCCGGGAATGGGACGTGAAAAGCCTCCCCATGTCCAGAAATTACACCCGGCGAGTACATCTTTCGTTTTTGCGTGCTTTACTATCTGCGCAAATGCATTTTGGAAATATTTGTCGCGGCAAACAGTTGGTTCATTTGCTGAAAATCCAAAAGAGTCCCTTGGTAACCCGAATTCTTCCAATACAATAGGCTTTTTTAGTTTACGGGCTATCTCAAAATGTCTCTCCATATATTTATTCGTGTTTACAATACTTAGGTCGATAGTGCCGGGAATATCGCGTGTATTTAACCAGCTCCAGTTTTTAGGCCAAATGTGCATTACCAGATAGTCGATGTTCGGGTCGGCATGAAGACGCTCAAAAAGAAGAAGTGAATCCTGGCATCCTTGCTGACCTTCCGTCCCGGTTGTTATTAAGTGGTTTTTATCGAGCGATTTAATCAGAGCAGCGGTTTCCTTTATCCAATTTTCCAAAGCAGGAATGTTTTCTTTTAAGAAGGCACGAGGCTCATTGGCTATTTCCCAGGTCATGATCGTCGGATCATCTATGTATTTCATCCCGGTATATTTATTGGTCCGCCCAAGCATGAATCTCACGTGATCCCAGTACTGCTCTTTACATTTTTCACAGTTAAGGAATTGAGAAGAAAATCTCATAAAATCCCACCAGGTATTTGGTTTGACCAACGGATAGGGAATTTTTCCATACCCGTTCCAATTGAGATATTGTGCATATCCGCCGGACCAGTCCCATGCATTGTTTAAATAAAGAATAGCGTATTGACCGCGTTTTTTCATTTCTGATAACAGGAAATCAAGACCGTCAAGCAATGCTTCATTGTATTTACCAGGAGCAATCTGGAGGGCAGGGGTTACTCTGAAAGGTTCATTGTCGGGACCTTCGGCACCGGCAAGAATACGAATATTATTGATGCCCAGCTTTTTCATCTCATCAAGTTCTTTTGTAAGAAGCGTACGATTGCCGCCTTCTCCGGTAGAACCTAATATCGCACCGCACCAAAAGTTAGCCCCAATATAGTAATAGGGCTTACCGTTAATCTCAAACGATTCTCCATTCGTCTTAACAAATCCGGTACCTTGACCAAATGCGCCAAGTGTAATAAGTAACAAAAAGGAAATAAAGTATAATTGTTTTTTCATGTACAGTGTTTCTTAAAAATTAAGGATAAATCCTTCAAAATTTTGTCTGAATAATTCTTAGAAGCATTTTAAAGACACAAAGGTATCTATAGCGGTTTCCCCTGCTTTACCATTTGTTACAACGTTTAAAGATTATGTTCCAAATGAAAAATTTATTTAAAGTAAAAGAATTAACGTGTTTATTTTCTGACGACTAACTTTAGATTAAACATCCTATTTAAATTGTAGATTTTTAGAAAATAGGTTCCATTCCCCAGGTTTGTTGTTTGAAGTGTATCGATGGGCTTGTCAGACACAAACACAACCCTTCCGTTTATATCAAGAAGTTCCACCCGAACATAACTAGGTCCTTCAATATGGACATCTTCAGAAGAAGGATTTGGGTAAATATAATATTCGTTTATATTTGGTGAGCCAATTTCGTTCACAGGCGTTGGATTTCCTAATGTTAACACACTGGGATTTGTAAAAACATCGTTAATATGTGCTTTTGTATTTGCTGTTTCAACCAAATTACTCCATGACATAAAATATGACCAGGGAGCATCCATGGTCATACAATTATTAGGATCGGGAATGGCTCCGTTTTCAGACATGGCAATTAACTTTTTGCCGCCTGTCAGATTATATAGGACATCGAATGCATTTTTTTGAATTCCATAATCAAAGTTAGCAGGATATGAATCCTGACCAACGATATCAATACTATCATTGCTTGGGTACCATGCTGTTTCAGGTGTTGACCAAACCCAAATCAGATTATGGAGATGATGGTAATTGGTTAACCTGTCATAGAGAATGCCAAATAGCTTTCTGCAAGCTGACGAACCTTTGGCCCCCCACCAGAACCATCCGCCACCGGCTTCATGCAATGGCCTCCAAAGAACAGGAACCCCGGCGTTTTGCAGTTTCTTTAACTGGGTAGCAATAGAATCGATATCCCTTAGTGTTTCCATATTTTCGGTTGTTCCGGATTGTATCGCCTTTGTAATATCAAAGGTGGTATTGGCGGTATAAAATGTGTTTGTTCCCACAGTTCCTCCGCTTGGAGAATGCCAGTGCCATTGAAAACCGACAATCCCTGTCTTGCCTGTCTGGTTATACCAATTTATAGCTTTCTGGGTTTGCCCATTATCATCCCAACCAAATGAGAATCCTCCATTTTTCCATAGATAGGAATATCCCTGTGTATAATGCTGAAAATCAAAATCCCTTAACAGAGGTGACTGGCCGGTAATTTTTGTTATCGTATCATAATAATCATCCGTTTGGCCTGAAATGATATCCTTCCCAAAATGAGAAACAAGAAAACTATAAAGCGATTTAGTGTTTGAATCAGCTTGTGGATCCACTAGATTTGTCGTTATGTTATAGGTGTTTTTTACAGCGGTATAA
>DATBXH010000812.1:0-2164 GCA_036514375.1 Bacteroidales bacterium
TTTTTAGCAGTAAAAAAGTCCTCTTCTTTTTTGGACAATTTGCGGGCTGCAAGGATAAGCCGAACACTGTCATCTAACAATGCTTTAAAAGCATCTCTTTCGGGATAATAAAGAGGGGTTATTTTGGCATATTGGTATATCCCTTCGAATACCTGTATTTCGTAATTACAGATAGGTACGAGGGTTTCGTCGGACGCAATTTTTATTTCACCGTAGGTTGGTGTGTCCGTGTACTGCTGCTGCCCCGATTGATTACAACCATAAGTCAGCAACACAATTAAACTTAAACTTAAAATAATTTTAAACATTTTCGTCATCTTGTTTTGAGAAATGTTTGATGTAAACCTGATATAACCTGTAGATTCCATATAAAAGTAATATTAAGCCAAGTGAGTTTTTCGCAAATGGAACAAGCCCTTGAAGAATTTGTTTATTGAAAAGCACCAGGCAACCCAGTATGATGTAAATTAAAGCTCTCAATAAATCAAAAATCTTTGGCAATTGCTTCATAGCTGTTTATTCTTTTCTTTTATTTAGATAAACGCATTTCATCCGACGATATTGTGTGTTTATCTAAAAAATTTTATATGGTTCGGTTATATATATTTAACCCCGGCCGTTGATGGCTGGGGCTAAATATATGAATAAAAATCAAATTATACTTAAGAAGGCAAAAAAACTATTCCTTTAAAGTAAATACAACAGGTAAGGTAAAATAAACCGGTACTTCTTTACCATTCTGTCTTCCTGGTTTCCACGATGGCATGTTTTTTACAACACGGATTGCTTCCTCGTCGCATCCACCGCCAATTCCACGGAGAACTTTAACATTGTTTATCTTGCCATGTTTGTCTACCACAAATTGAAGAATTACCCTACCGGAAATACCCATTTCAGTGGCAATGGACGGATACCTGATGTTTGCATTAAGATATTTCATCATAGCATCCACACCACCTGGGAATTCAGGCATTTGTTCTACAAATTGGAGAGGTTCTTCTTTTTCTTCCACAACCTTTAGGTCGGCCACATCAACTGCATTGGCATCATCGGAGCCTTTTACGTCAGCAACTGATATCTGGGCTTTGGTGTCTTTCAGTTCGTCTACCGTCTTTACTTCTTCGGTAACTTCTTCGTTGGTTACTTCAGGAGGAGTGAACTTAACAGTAGTTTTCATTGGCGGCGGTGGCGGCGGAGCTTCAACCTTGTTTTCAATTGGTTTGTCAATCTTGATATCCGCAAGGCTGGTAACTTCCACATGTTTCACCTTTTTTTCCGGAGTCAGAGCCTTAATCAATACAGGAGCACTTACCCCTACGGTAAATACGGAAACTGCAATAATTAAAGCGAGTGCATGGCGCTTGGACGACCGTTGCCTGTCGTCATAGGCCCCATACTCTTTATTCCTGCCTTCGAACACCATATCGCACCAGTCATTCGTATATATATCTATTTTTCCTGGCATAAGTCTAATTTTAAAGTCGTTTCTATAATTTTTCGAAGGTTACTGATTTAAATTTTGTTTTTTCAGCAACTCCAAATCGTACGGAATAATGTCGACGATCGCATACGTTGGTATATTGCAAATATTCATTTCGTCCAGAACATTCACAAGATTTCCATAAGTAGATTCCTTGGTAGCCTTAATCAATACCAAAGGAGACTCTTTGTCATCTGATTTTATCTTTTTGATTGCATTCTTATAGACGGTATCAACTAAATTCTTGCCTTTATTCAGAGCTTTAAACTCTTTTATACGGCTTATGATTCTTTGATTCTTCTCCAGAAGTAATGCACGAATCCCCTTGGGCGAATAATCGCTTTTAACAACCACTGCATCTTTTCCTTGTTTATCTCTGTAATTCCCGAGATAATAGAAAACCTGGTTGTTTTTTCCCAATATAATGGTAATAGCTCTATCAGCTTCAAACTTGGTCTTTTCTTTATCTGTTAATTTTTGATCTTTAGCAGGCATCACAATTTCCATCGTTTGAGGCTTGATCAATGAGGTAGCAAGCATGAAAAAGGTAATCAGAAGAAACATCAAGTCAACCATGGGGGTAAAGTCCACCCTGGTCGAAAGTTTTTTCGGTTTGCCTTTTACTTTTTCGCCACCGCCGGTACTCATTTCTGCCATAGCACTGTTCTTTTTAAAGTTAAATTT
>DATBXH010000813.1:0-2148 GCA_036514375.1 Bacteroidales bacterium
AATTACAATTTACGACATTGCGGAGTATTTGAAAGTATCTCCCGCCACTGTGAGCAGAGGGCTGAAGGATCACCCGGCAATCAGCAGGAAGACAAAGAAAAGAATTACCGATGCAGCCAAAGCAATGGGGTACAGGTCAAATACCTTTGCTAGCAACTTACGTAAAAGGAGAACAAATACAATTGGAGTCATTGTTCCCAAACTTAACTCCAGCTTTATGTCAGACGTTATTGCGGGTATAGAGAAAGTTGCCAATGAAGCCGGGTATAATCTGATTATCAGCCAGTCATTTGAATCGGAGAAAAAAGAGATTGCCAACGCTGCTACTATGTTTAATAGCAGGGTGGATGGTCTTCTTGTTTCTCTGGCATACGATACGAAGAGCTATTCTCATTTCGATCCTTTTATCGAAAAGAATATCCCGGTTATATTTTTTGATCGGGTTGTAGAACTCGAAAAATGCTCAACTATTGTGATTAACAATTTTAAGGCGGGATACGATATCTCCGCTCATTTGATCAATATAGGGTGCAAAAATTTGGTGCATATTACAGGAGATCTTACCCGAAACGTATATTTCGATCGTTTTAACGGATTTAAACAGGCTTTGGTTGATAATAACGTATCATTTAACGATAATAATTTGATTATTAATAATCTTAGCCTTCAAGCCGGGGTTGAGGCTGCCCGTTCTATATTGAAGATGCCTGTAATCCCTGATGGTATTTTCGTAGCGAACGATTATTGTGCCGCCAGTTGTATGTTGGAGCTGAAAAGGAATGGCATAAAGATCCCACAGGATATAGCTTTCGCCGGATTCAATAATGATCCTATTTCCAGTCTTATTGAACCCAACCTGACCAATGTTGACTATAAAGGTTTTGAAATGGGAGAAGTAGCTGCCAGTACACTAATAAATCATCTGAATCAGACTCAGAATATTAACCGTACACAAACTATAGTCATGCGTCATGAGCTTATTATCAGACAATCAACAATGAAGAGGCAGGTATAAATTTTAACAAACATTAGATTTACTTATAACGACTAACTTAAAAAATTTATGATGTCAAATCGAATATTTACAGCTATGATAGAGAAGTTTGTTTTTACTTCTTTTTGGCCGATACGTCAAAAAGAAATAACTAATGATGTCGGGAAAAAGGTGCATCTCACTTTGTTGATAGCATCGGTTGCTTTAGTCACAGGGGTTGTTTTTTCATCGAATTTGAATGCGCAGATTGCTTATGGCAAGTGTAAGTTTTTGGGTAATATTATTTCAAGCAGTGTACCTGCAAGTTTTACCACATACTGGAATCAGGTTACCCCTGAAAACTCAGGTAAATGGGGGTCAGTGGAAAGCACACAGGGCGTCATGAACTGGAGTGGTTTGGATTTGGCGTATAATACTGCAAAGAATAACAATTTTGTTTTTAAGCAACATAATTTTGTATGGGGTCAACAACAACCTTCCTGGATAACCTCGCTTTCGGCAGCAGATCAGGCTGCAGCAGTTGAAAACTGGATTAAATCGTACGGGGCACGTTACCCAAATACGGATCTCATTGATGTAGTTAATGAGCCTTTACATGCTGTCCCTCCCTATTCAGATGCTCTTGGCGGAGCTGGTACAACAGGTTACGATTGTATAGTCTGGGCATTCCAGAAAGCAAGACAATACTGCCCGAATGCAAAGCTGCTTATTAACGATTACGGTATTCTCAACAGCGATGCCAACACCGACCAATACATTGCGATTATAAACGTTTTAAAAAGCAAAAATTTAATAGACGGGATCGGGGAGCAGGGACACGGTTTTGAAACGACTCCAATAGCCACATTAACGAATAATCTTAATAAATTGGCAGCGTTAGGATTACCGATTTATATATCGGAGTACGATGTTGATCTTTCGGATGATAACCAGCAACTTGCTGTTTATCAACAACAGTTTCCTCTTTTTTGGACGAATTCTGCCGTAAAAGGTATTACTTTATGGGGATATCAGCAAGGAGCAATTTGGAAAACCAATGCATATTTGGTAGATGCTTATGGAAATGAAAGGTCAGCCCTTACCTGGTTAAAAAGTTATGTGCCGACCACGAATGTTGGAACTTGTTACCCTACTGCGACTCAAAATCTTGTTAT
>DATBXH010000814.1:0-2986 GCA_036514375.1 Bacteroidales bacterium
CGCTATCGTTAACGATATAGCTGGAAAGGCTTGCATCCATAAAAGCGCCGTTGACTTCGCCACTGCCAAATGTCTTCTGCGCTCTTTCATCAGTTCCAAATACTTTGATATATAGTTTGTCAAACGGTTGTATTGTTTTAGGCGACCGCTCAACACTATAACTGTCGTTATTATTAACATTGTTGAAATATCTTAACTTGTTATAGGTAACACAGGAGGTAAAGAGAACACAAATCAGGGGGACAAAAATCAATGCTTTTTTCATACGTATATGTTAATTATTCATTTAATCAACACCGCTTTATCAAAGGGCTTAATAACTACCAGTTAAGCTGGTTTTACCACGAAAACTGATACAAAGATTATGATGTTTGCAATGAATTCAAAAAGTTATTGACAAAACAGAACAGATCTTCCATAAAAGGAAGTTACGGTCTAATTTGCAAAAGTTCATTGTTTTCATGGTTCCTGCTATCTGATAGAATAACGCTGAATACAAAGTTTTTGTTTATTGGGATGTGCGTTAGATGGATTTAGTTAAATTTCCGGTAATAGGGAACGTGGGCAATTGCAAGCATTTCTCTGTCACCTTTACTATCTCCGTAAGCGTATATCCTGGTAAATTGTTTTAAATCGATGTATCCGCTAAGCCTGTTTACCTTTTCCTGTCCGTAACAATTTTTTCCAAGAATCTTTCCGGTAATCCTGCCATCGGCTAATTCCAGCTGACTTGCCAACAGTTCCGCATCAAGGTTTTTGGCCCAGGTTTTTAACCAGTTCTCGAACGAGGCGGTGACAATGATGACCCGGTCTCCGTTCGAACGATGATTTTTAATGGCTTCTAAGGCACCGGGCCTGATAATCTTTGGAAGAACGTTTGAGGCAAACAAATTACATTTTGCCTGGAACTCTTGGATTGGAATGCTCCTGAAAAAATAGGCCATGACGATTTCCTTTGCCTTTTGGTTATGAATCAAATGCAATTTAAGCAAAACCAAAACCGGCAAAAGGACCAGGAATCCCAACAGAAATTTTCCTGTTCCGTGGTAAAATTTTATAAATTCAATAAGCGAATCTTTGGAGGTAATGGTTCCGTCGAAATCAAATAAGGCCAGGTTTTTTTCCATACGAAAGAAATTTGCGAAACAGTACAAATATAATCCAATCAACGAATTAATTTTAGAATTGTTCTTTGCAATGTTTATATGTAGGCTCTTCCGGCTGCTTCAGATAGGCTCTGAAAAATTTAAGCCGCAGGATTGCAGCGAACCTTCCCCCGGAAGGGGAACTTTCACTGCAATTTGCAGTGAACTTTCCGGAAGCAATAATTTATTGCCGCAAATTTGCGACAAACTTTCCCCGGTTGGGGAATGTTTGTTTCAAATTGCAGGACATCTTCCCATGTTGTGGAACATTCCGCGCAATGTTGCGGCATATTTTCCCATGTTTTTGACCTTCCTTAAGAAAATTTATAAATTTAACAGACTCTTAAACCTTGCAAGATGAAAAGAATTAAATTGATTTCTTTTGCTTTATTTTTTGTGACTTTAACCGGTGCCTGCGGACAACAACGTGATGATTCTCTTGCGGGAGTTGCAAAAAGAGGTACCGAACTTGTCATTTAGCAGGCAACCTTGTTCACATGGATAAATTGAGAATTAAATTAGTTTCATTTACAGACTATTTACCTATTATAGGAGTTCTGGCATTCGTTGGAATCTATATTTATTCTGCAACATTGTATCCTGGTGGATCGCAGGTTAATTCAAATTCAAAGGGATTCGACTGGATGAATAATTACTGGTGCACAATGTTTGCTTTAAAAGCAATGAACGGGCAACCGAATCCGGCCCGACCTTTTTCCATTGCCGGGATGATTATCTTGTGGACAAGTTTATTGGTATTCTTCTTTAAGTTTTCGGAAATATTATCTCCCGGTCAAATATGGAAGCGGGTGATTCAAATAGCCGGAACAGTTTCATTGATGTTTGCTTCATTGTTATTCACAAACCTGCACGATTTTGCAACCACTTTTTCAAGCGCAGTCGGACTTTTTGCTTTAATTGGAATAATGTTGGGTGTTGCCAAAAGCAACCTGAATTTTTATAAAATCACAGGCATCGTCTGTATGATACTGATGGGGATTAATAATTATATTTATTATTCACGGCAAGGGATAAACTTTTTACCGTTGATTCAGAAATTGACTTTTCTTGTTGTTTTGTCATGGGTTGTCGGATTAAATTACAGGATGATTCAAATAAAGAGGAAAAAGAAATTTCCCGGCCACTGAACCTATAGAATAAATCATGGCCGCCTGTACTCTGAACTCCTAGCCTGAAAATTTATCATGAAAATTGGAAGAAAACCTTAAACTAAAAAGTATGAAAGAGTTTGTATTATTATTCCGCATGGACATTCTCACAAAAGAAAAGCACCCAACATCGGAACAAATGAAAATTTACATGGAGCAATGGATGGAATGGATAAATGACATTTCCGTAAAAGGACAACTGGCGAATGGAGGTAATCATTTTCTGCCAACAGGTAAATTGATAAAAGGGCGCGATGAAATAATTGATAGACCCTACGTAGCGAATGAAGAATCGGTTGCCGGTTACATCATTATTTTAGCAAAGGATCTGAATGATGCAGTTCTTATTGGCAAAGGATGCCCGATTTTACAGGGAGAGGGAACAAGCGTAGAGGTAAGAGAAACTGCTACACCTGAATCCATGGAGTCAATAGAACGATCCGTCCCGACTCGCTGACAATAATGCAAAGGGGGTGTCTTAAAAGTTCAGAATTGAGCGTAGTCTGGAACTAAGCAAAGCGTTCTCACGAGCGATAGCGAGTAGACTACGTTCAACGCTCCGTATTGTAGTACGGAGTAGTACGCTCGGCGTAATTTATTCACTTGTCGTTCATGAGAACGCTTCGCTTAGTTACTCACTTCGTTCGTGAGAACACTTCGTTAAGTTCCAGA
>DATBXH010000815.1:0-3420 GCA_036514375.1 Bacteroidales bacterium
GCATCTTCAACTCATCGGGTGATATAAAATAGAAGGTAGGATTGAAATGCGACATCGCCATGAGCAACGAGTGTACGGTACGTCCGTATTTCAGGTCTCCGATCATAAAAATATTCAGATCTTCCAGTTTCCCCTGTGTTTTCCGGATGGAATACAAATCCAGCAGCGTTTGCGAAGGATGCTGATTAGCTCCATCGCCCGCATTAATAACAGGTACACTGGCTATTTCGCTGGCATACCGGGCCGCACCCTCAATGGGATGACGCATGATAATGAGATCAACGTAGTTCGTCACCATTTTGATGGTGTCCTTTAACGTTTCTCCTTTTGTGACACTGGAAGAATTTGCATCGGCAAACCCGACAACACGTCCTCCCAAACGATTAACGGCACTTTCAAAACTGAGCCGGGTTCTGGTGGAAGGTTCAAAAAAAAGGGTAGCCACAAGCTTTCCCTTCAGTAGTTCCTGATTCGGATTTTTCTCAAACTCACTGGCCAACTCCAATATTCTAAGGTATTCTTCCTTACTGTAGTCAGTGATAGAGACGAGGCTTTTGTTTTTCATTCTAAGCAGGTTATATTTAGAGATTTTAAAGTAAAGATAAATAAGACGTTATTATTTCATTCATCATAGCGAATAAAAATGTTTTTATTATCATAAAGATAAAATGAATCATTCAATACCCAGTAATTCAGTTTTTACCTCGTTCATAAGCGATAACTTAGCGAGAATTGCTTCTTCTACGGAAAGTTTCATCCTGATCTTCATGCTGCAAGTCAATTCAAAATTCTGCTCAAAGGCTTCAAGATCGCTGTCCTTTATCACTTTCATTACATTGTTCATCTGATCGTAGCTGAATGTAAGCTTGTAAACAGCATGAACATATTTCTGAATAACAGATGCATTACTCAATGCGTCGGCACTGGCATTTCTGTATGCATTAATTAGTCCGCCGGTCCCCAACAGGATACCTCCAAAATATCTGACAACAACAATAAGCACATTGGTTAATCCCCTGGAGTCTATCTGTCCCAAAATTGGTTTACCTGCTGTTCCCGAAGGTTCACCATCATCATTGGCACGAAAGGTCAGTCTCTCAGCACCAAGTCTGTAAGCATAGCAATGATGACGGGCATCAAAATATTGCTTTTTCAGTTTTTCAACAATTTCTTTAATATCCTTATCGTTACTGACAGGATAAGCGAACGAGAGGAATTTACTTCCTTTATCTTTAAAAATTCCTGTGGAAGGATGACTGATGGTAAGGTATGTGTCCGTTCGCGAGATCAAAATTATGTTTCTATAAGTCAAAAAAAAAGGTTTCTCGACGAGAAACCTTTTGAAAATTATATTTTTAACCGTTTTTCAATTTCATCTAGCTGAAGCCTGAACCGCTTATCCGTTTCGATCAAATTATTGACTGTTTTACAGGCGTGTAATACGGTTGCATGATCCTTATCGCCAATTTGCGAGCCAATGGTGGCCAACGATGATTTAGTTAAGCTTTTGGAGAAATACATAGCTATTTGCCTGGCCTGGACAATCTCACGTTTTCGCGTATTCGACTGCAGCATTTCTACAGGAACATTAAAGTATGAACAAACTACTTTCTGAATATAATCGATAGAAAGTTCCCGTTTTATATTCTTAATTAGTTTATCAATCATTTCCTTAGCAAGGTCAAGGGTAATTTCGCGTTTATTCAGGGTGGCCTGAGCAAGCAACGAAATCATCGCACCTTCTAACTCACGGACATTACTGGTAATATGTGTTGCAACATATTCCATTACATCCAGGCTCATATTAATTCCATCGAGATAGGCTTTATGCTTCAAAATAGCCACACGCGTTTCGAAATCCGGAGCCTGAAGATCAGCAGACAATCCCCATTTAAACCTTGAGAGCAACCGTTGTTCTAACCCCTGAAGTTCTACGGGAGGTTTGTCGGATGTCAGAACCAATTGCTTACCGGATTGATGTAAATGGTTAAATATATGGAAGAAAACATCCTGAGTCTTTTCTTTACCCGCAAATTCCTGAACATCGTCAATAATCAGTAAATCGATCATCTGATAGAAATTAAGGAAATCATTTCGGGTATTATTGCGGATCGCATCCACAAACTGTGTCTGAAACTTATTCGCATTTACATACAAAACAACCTTTTCGGGAAGTTTTTCCTTTACTCGTATGCCGATTGCCTGAGCCAGATGGGTTTTTCCTAAACCTGAATCACCATATATAAAGAGCGGATTAAAGGCAGTACCTCCCGGGTTACTGCCTACCGCAAAGCCAGCTGATCGGGCCAAACGATTACATTCCCCTTCAAGGAAGTTAGAAAATGAATTGTCCGGATTTAATTGAGGGTCAATGTTAAGTTTTTTAATCCCAGGAATAATAAAAGGGTTTTTGATAGAGTTTTCTCCATCACCAAGCGGCATTTGTACCGGCTTATTCTTAAGCTCAGCATTACTCTTGCCTGGAAGTTTTACAGTGTATGGTTTGGCATTCGTAACAGCATTATTTTCCATAACCACACTGTATTCAAGTTTCGCATCCTGTCCCAGTTCTTTACGCAACGTTTTACGAAGAATGTCAATGTATTGTTCTTCAAGATATTCATAAAAGAACGGGCTTGGAACCTGGATAGTCAGTACATTCTTATCGAGCCTAAGAGGGACTATGGGCTCAAACCAGGTCCTGAAACTTACAGAAGGAACATTGTCTCTAATTACTTTTAAGCAATTATCCCAAACTGTCTGGTGCATTAGCTTTAGTGTTTTTATTGTTAACAACTTAAAATTACGTTTAGGTCAATTTTTTGTTGAGGCAATTTTGTCAAAAAAAACAGAAAAAAAAACTGAAAATGCTATTGCATTTTATGAAATTGATATATTAATGTTATACTCAATTCATTATTTTTTAACATTGTTGACAAATAAATAATAAACATATAATCAATGTGTTAAAAGGTGTTTTATTTCACAATAGGATGAATAAAATGTTGAGAAATTGTTAAAAAAATGTTAAGGTTTTATTGTGTCATTTCATAACAATTTCAAATGAGATAGTTGCCTTAAACAAAATAATAATAAACTTATTTACAGATATCTATAGTAAGAAGCAGTGTACCAATATTAATAGATTACTGTAAAAAACTAAACTAACAGATTCAATGGAAGGCATATGGATTAAAATCCATTATTCCTGCAAAAGTTTCACATTGATTATCTGGATGGTAGCTTTTGATTATTTACCTAAGTTAATCAGATATAACCAAAAACGACTTAAAAGTCATCATTTCGATTTGGTATCCTTTTTACCGAAAACTGAGAAGTGAACGTATCTCTTAGGATGTTCTCTTAAATCCAGCAATAACGAATCCAGATCTTTAACCGTATGATGTAAGGATAGATACA
>DATBXH010000816.1:0-2046 GCA_036514375.1 Bacteroidales bacterium
ATTTGTACGCTAAGTTTAGAAACGATTTGCATCCTCCTTTATATTATTTGGCATTACGGTTATTTACGTATGTATTTGGATTAAGCGCCATATCGTTGCGGTTGTTTTCAGTTATTGGTGTGCTTTCCACATTGCTTTTGGGATATTTCGCCGGTCAGCGGATATTTGGAAAGCAAGGTGCTCTTTATTTTTGTTTGATGTTGCTAGCTGTCCCCATGCTGTCTTCGTACTCGCACGAAGCAAGAATGTACACCTGGGCTGCATTTTCGGTAACAGGAGTATTTATCTATTCTTGCCTGTTTATGAAAACCGGAAAAAACCGGGAGCTAATCTTTCTTTTTATTTTCACGGTAACAGCCATGTATATTCACTATTATAGTATGGTAGCTGCACTTGTGGCAAACGCATTTGTTTTTATATACATGCTTCGAACTAAAAACAAAAAATGGCTAAACCATTTCGTGTCTTTATTATTGGCAGCATTGCTATTTCTTCCATGGCTTTTTATGTTTATGGTGCAGGTAAAAAAAGTACAGCATGCTTTTTGGGCTCCCGGGGTTAATTTCAGTACCATGCTTTCCTGTTTTACAACTCCATTTACCGAACAATACTGGACAACCGGTTATTCCATTACATTGATGATTCTGATATACTGCCTTATTGTTTTTACCATTGTCAGAAGTTTTTCAACATCATTTTCTGAGTATCGATTAACGTTATGGTTATCGTTAACCGTTTTTCTGGGGACGTTGCTGGTTGTTACTATGATTTCCCTGTTTTCGCAACCCATTTTATTTTCCAGATATGTGATGTCTATTGTCGTCATGCTTATTGTTCCACTTGCAATTCTTTTTATCCATATACGGTTAAAATGGCTGAAGATAATTTTAATAGCAACTATACTGTTTCTGGGCATACAGGTTTCCGTATCTACATTCTGTTTTTCGTACGGGCCTTACAAACAAACTGTCGAATATATTGCCACGACTTATCCTGACATCCGTAAAGTGTTACATATTACAGAAATTACTGCTGGGCCAATGGTAGAATACAATGGCAATACAGGAATAAGGCATTATTGGCTCAAGGCAAAAATGTCAAATGTTGATGCCTTTCCGAAAATACTTCAGTACAAACAACCCGGAGAATTTCTACGGAATGAAGAAGTATTTTGTATGGTAAACTATAACAACATGACATTAAATAAAGAAAACTTCGACCTTGTCTTATCAGAATCGGAACTTTTAAAAACCGATACTGTTACCGACAACAAAGTGGAATATGGAAGTAAGATATTGGTTTATATTTTGAAATACATGGGTAAGTGAACATTAATATAAAACATGCAGTTTGTCTTTATTTGTGTTTAGCCGGTTAGGGCAAATTCAAAAAACGATGTAACTTGTGCATGAAAACAATCATTATTTACCGCCGGCAAGAAAGCCCAAATACCAGACGGAGATGGGAATAAAAGCATTATTAATAAACAACGGAACAGAAACTCTGATGGGCATAAAGGGGATATATGCGCAGGTGCGTGTATAATTGTTGTGGCCAATAGCAAAAGACAAATAGCGTGATGATAAAACTTGAAAAATTTGAAAAATCGGATTTTGATAGATTGATAAATTGGATTGATTCCGAAGAGTCTATGATTCAGTTTAGCGGACCAATTTTTAGTTATCCGATTACCTACGAACAACTTGATAAATATATATGTGCGGATAATAGAATTGTTTACAAAGTAAAAGATTCGGATTCAGGCGATATTATTGGACATGCTGAATTGAATAAAATTGATAAAAAGAATAGAAGTGCAAGGATTTCTCGCATCTTGA
Source organism: Bacteroidales bacterium (assembly GCA_036514375.1). Lineage (GTDB taxonomy): Bacteria > Bacteroidota > Bacteroidia > Bacteroidales > JAAUTT01 > JAAUTT01. The sequence continues at coordinate 1,839 of DATBXH010000816.1, forward strand.
TTGGTGATAAACGAAATAGGAACAAAGGGTACGGTAAAGCCATTATAAATGAATTAATTCGAATTGGATTTAATGATTTACAACTACACCGGTTAGACTTAGGCGTTTTTGATTTCAATCATCAAGCAATGAAGTGTTATAAGGATTGCGGATTTGAAATCGAAGGCCTACTGAAAGAAAACTCAAGAGTCGGCGACAAATACTGGTC
>DATBXH010000817.1:0-7060 GCA_036514375.1 Bacteroidales bacterium
GGCCGGATTGAAATTGTCAGAATTTAAAACTCAAAAATTAATTACTTTTGAAATCTTAACCCTAATTCGATGCTAAAGTCTGCCAGGCATTTCTTTTCCGACATCAAAACCGACCTGTTTCATGTGCATACTCCTTTGAGCTGATAGTAATGTAAACTGCACTCTGCCCATCTGTTTCTGCTTTATGGTTAAATTCCCGAACTTCAAAGCCTAACGAAACCAACAAAGAGAATAAATATTTTTTCTCGTACCTGACCGAATGGAGCGGCCTATCCTGAATAAACCCATAATCGGGCGAATCATAAGAAACGTTTTCGACATTTTCTTCAATAAAGGTTGTAAAAAAGACCTGTCCTTTAGCTTTTAAAATGCGTTTCGTGTCTGTGAGGTAGATCAGCATATCTTCTTGTTTCATATGAGAAAAAACAGAATAGAGGTATATAATATCGAAGTTGTTGTCCGGAAAATCAAATCTAAAGGAACTATTTAAAGGATCTCCATGATTATTATACCTTTCATTGCCAACATTTATATGGAAAAAGTGATAAGCCGGATGATATTTGGAAATAAAGCGCTTACACCAGCGGACAGACCATTGATCAACATCAATACCTATATAATCAATTTCGCCCATTATTCTAGTCAGACCAATGGGCAACCGGCCTTGTCCACAACCAATATCAAGTATTTTACTTTGCTTATTACAGCCAAGCTTATTAATTAACCGCAGCGCTTCGCTTTCAGCAGACCGGAGATAATAGGAATTATTCCTGAATTCAGGTCCGCACCACCTTCTATCAGGTGAAGGAAGAATGCTTCCGTTGCACTTCACATAAGTTTTCTTAAATAAATTTATCTTTCTCAGTAGTCTTTTTAAAGTAAGTATCATTCTTTAGAACGCTTAAGCACAAAATCTTTATAAAAAACAATCAAAATGTAGATGGAAGGCACCAGGTATGTAACCGACATTATAACAGAGGCTCCCATAATGCCCCACTTCGCGATAAAAATAAAAGATAGTGAAACTGTAGTTATTAAACCAATCAATGATTTTACGATCAGTATATGTAAAAAATTGCGTGCTGCAAAAAAATGTGCATGTAGGTTTGAAAATGCCATGGATAAAATGCCTGGCGACATTACAATAAGTAATGGCTTAACTTGTTTAAATTCGGTCCCGAATACAAATTTATAAAGATCGGAAGGGACTATTAATAGAACAAAAACAGCAATTACGGAAGCTGTTAAGCTTATCCCGGCCGATTTTTTCGTAATCCTGATACTCAATTCCTCATCATCTATATTAATAAGTTTTGAATATTGAACCATCGATATACTTCTGCAAATAACCCAAATAGACTCGGCAATAGCAACTCCAACCGAAAAAATCCCAACCTGCTTGAGACCCAAATAATATAAAACAAAGAAATAAGAAAGGCGATAGTTAAGGAATTGCAGAAAATTACTCATTTCGTTCTTCCAACCATAACCAAAGGCCTTCTGAATGATGTCCCGGGAAAATTTAAATTTACGAACTTCAAGATATGTCATTATTTTACTCCAGCTCAATACAAGTACGAAAAGCTGAGCCAGCATATAACCGTAAATATACGAGTACACAGACCTTAACCCCGCCAAATAATTCAGACCTAGCATAAAAGAAATCAACAAAACCGGAGATAACACACTAAAAATATTGTATAACCGGATATCCTCCTTACCTACAAACACTGTTAAGTTCAATGACAACAACGAATTTAACAGGGTAAGACAAAAAAGTTCCGGAAAACTATTATGATCTTGTATAATGGTAAACACAATGGCTCCAATCAGGGAAACTAAGAATATCCATAGCCAGGAAGGCAGAATCAATTTTGAGACCCCAGTTTTAGGGATTAAGTAAGCGACGGAACTGCCTCCCAGTACGTTATTAAAAATAGCAAGAATTGCTACGTCGGCCATCAGAATGGAAATTACACCTCTGCCTTCGGCACCCCATAGGTTCGTCGAAAGTATTACTACCAAAAAATTCAGGATGAGGATAATGAACCTGGAAAGGAATGTTTTTACGATATTTTGCAGATACATTGCCTAATTTTGGAATTTTTGGATATAGTTTAAAAAAGCGGGTTCAATTGCCCGCCAGTTATAATTGTTCAAAGCTAATTCCCGGGCCCTATGGCTATGTTTTAAAAATATATCAGAGTGATCAATATAATTAAGTATGTAGTTTGATATCAAATCAGCATTATTTGGTTTTACAAGGTATCCGAATTGATTGACTTCGATCTCTTTCCGGATTGCCTTTAAATTTGAATAAATAACCGGTCTACCGCAAGCTATATAATAGTATAATTTGATCGGTAGACATCTGGAATTTTCAAGATCAATTTTCCGTAAATCTAAGAATATATCAATATCTTTCAATGTCTCTGAGAATGTAATAAAATCCTGTCTTCCCAACAATTCAACGCTTATCCCGTTATTCGTACTAATTAATTGGTTAAAGATTTTCTCTTCTTTTTCATCTCCGAACCAACCTATGACCTTTACTTTGACTTCCAGTTCAGGTCTTTTTAATTTAATGGTTTTAGCCACTTCCCATACATTCTTTATACCTTTTTCCAAACTTATTTTACCGGTATAACCTAAACAAACGTGCTTAGGATTTAAAGATGCCTCCACGAATTTTATGAAATCCAGATTAGGATAGTAGCTTATCAGTGCCCACTTCTTTAATGGAAATGCTAAGCGGTATGGTAAGGACTTATAACGTTCTCCGAAAATAAAACCATCCACAAAGCAGGAAGCAAAAAGGTTAAAAAACAACAATTTAAAAAAAACATAAATTTTAGCAGGAAACGATTCATGAATTAGTTGCTTCTTGGAAGGATACCATTCTGTTATATCATAAAGTATACTGACTTTTTCAGCTTCTTTTCGTTTGTATTTATAAGCGGCAATGATTGGTAATGGTTCTGAACAAATGATTACTCCTGGCCTGTAAGCTTTCAGTTGATTTAAAAAGAAATCTATTTTTTCTGTTTTAGAAAAATCGGCTTTATCTTCAGCGCAGACATTAATATTTCCTGATATTTCCCTTATATTTTGTGTGGTTGCAACTATAACAATATTATAAGATTTAGACAGTGAAATTGCCATAGAATAATAGATGCGATCGTCAAAAGGCAAATGAGAGGTCGTTAAAAAGGCGATTGTTCTTTCCTTCATTTCAAATGAGTTTCACAAAGTAATTCAAATGTAGCATAATTTGTTAACAATTATTATTACCTGGTTTAAGCTGTTCCATCACAAAATCGTTGCATGCATAAACCGATTTGATTTATCTTTGTTACGAATAATGTTGATGTGATTAATCAAAAAACTTAAAAATCTAAAACTTATGAAAAAATCAGCAAAAATAGTGTTCCTGTTTTCACTTGTCGCTCTCTTTCATACCGCCGTTTATGGTCAGTATTTCAAGGAAAAGGATAAAGTACTGAACCTTGGTATCGGTTTTGGAAGCGCCATTTATGCCTCCGGAGCATCCTCATCCTTCCCTCCTCTTTCAGCCTCATTCGAGTACGGTGTAAAGGAAGGTGTTGGGCCGGGTGTCATTGGTATCGGAGGATTATTGGGATACACCAGTGCAAAATATAATGATTTTGGGTTTAACTGGAGAACGAGCTATACCGTTATTGGAGTACGTGGTTCGTATCACCTGGTAGACCTTGCTGATAAGCTTGATGCCTATGGAGGCATTATGTTGGGATATTCGATCGTAAGCTCGAGTGGTGATTTTGGAACTTATTCAACAGCTTCAAGCGGCGCTAATTTCGGCATCTTCGCAGGTGCACGGTATTATCTTTCCGACAAGTTTGCATTAATGGCCGAACTTGGTTACGGATTTGCCATTTTAAATGTAGGCGTAGCTATAAAACTTTAATTTTCACCACGGGGGCACCAAAAGCACAAAAAGAATTCAATGGGATCTCTTCGTGTGCTTGGTGCCTTTGTGATTAACATGCTAACAATGAAACGAAAACTCATCATCTCACTAATCGTTGTTGTATCATTGGCTGTTTTAATGCTGATAGCGAATGTATCCGGAATATTGGTGCTCTATCATATTAAAAATAATGCCATAGCCCCGGCCTTTGTAAAAGGTAATGTGACCATTGCAAGCAAACTTAAAAAATATGCCGATAACAGCCTGATTTGTTTTACCCTGCCATCCCCGGCTAGTCAGAATGTAACGTATATCCGCCGTATCGCAGGTACAGAAGGCGACACTATTGAAATTAACGATGGCTACCTGTTACGTAACGGGTTTATGGCTGATAACCCGGAGAAGGTATTGTTTAACTATTATGTCAAGCGAGAATATGTGCACGATTTTAAGATGTTCAAAACACTCAGGGTTCAGCCAAAAGTTCAGAATGATTCTATCTTTCTTGCAGTGAATTACTCGGAATTTAACGACTTTAGCAATCAGCTCGTGCTGCATAAGATAAACAGACCAAAGATCCGCAAAGAGCCCGGAATCTTTGGGAGCACAAATGAAAATCATTGGAATATTTCCAACTACGGGCCCATTGTAGTTCCCAAAGGATATTGTTTTGTGCTGGCCGATAACAGGGACAATTACCCGGACTCAAGGCAATGGGGTTTTATACCGGTAAAAAACATCAGGGGGACAGTGTTAACACGCAGGTAACTGTTGCCGTCAGAAATGATAAGTTTTACTTAGGAATTTTATTCCTATTCTTCTGTATTGATGGTAAATTCTTTTTTCTGCGCCAAATCCCGCAAAGAATCTGGCAATACCGGGAATCATGGATCCTTCGAAATCTAAAATGTGGGGAGTCATAGCATGTTTTCGTATCATATCATCCATAATCAGGAACATGGCGGAGGAATCCTGTCCTTCGGATGTTGTAAACGAGGCGAGGTAAATAATCCTTCCCAAATCTTTTAAAAAGAAAGCGCCGGCCACCATTTCACCACTTTCCGATCGGGCAAAAACAATTTTTCCCAGATCATTCTTAAGAGAAGTTGTAATAATCTTCCCTAGTTTAATTAATCCGGCATTATTGGGTTTTTCTTTGGCATATTTTATATATAGACTTAGAAATAAGCCGGTATCTTCCGATTGTCCAACTTTGATTCCGGCGTTTACAGCCTTTTTAATGTTCCGCTTTGTATTTTCATTGAACCCCTTATAAATCGCAGCATATTCTTTATGTAAGTCGAGCTCTAAATTCTGTCTGCTAATCATTCCCTGGGATGCAGGAATAATATTGCTGCTGTTCAAAGTAAAGATCTGACGGAAAAACTTTCCGGGGATGTGTTCCAGGAAAGAAATGATATCGTTTGAAGAAATCTCGTTTACTGAAAAAATACCCAATTGTTGCGTGAATACCGGCTGTACCAGGTAGGAAAGGAAGAGTTTCCGTTTCACCGGCAAAGGCATCACCATACTATAATCGCCATTGACCAGTGCTTCCCACTTGGGAGAAACCATATCAAGGTACCAGGACTTTGCATAAATCAGCCTGTTGAGAGAATGATCGATGCAAGTATCCCACCTAACTTTATCAATTTGATGATGCTTTAAATAATTAATCATCATAAAATTTTGTACTCAAAACAATTGAAATATATGGATATGACTAATTTACGATCTGTTTGGTCTTCTTTAGTTTTATCCATTGTTGCCGTGTTCGTTTCCATCGCCTGTGAGACCATATCCAGAACTGAGGATTTTTTGTAATCCTTTCTTCCAGCATACGAACCCACCGCTCAGTGAGTTCACCATCTTTCATATCATTGGGAGCCTCCGTAATAGGGATGAGTTCGATTTCATAAAAACCTCTTTTAACAGGTCTTATATCAATGTAAACCACTGGCAGACGATATATCCTGGCATATTTTTCAGGGCCATGCAGAAAAGGAGTATCAAGACCAAAAAAGTCGACCCAGTAAGCCTTTTCAAGATTCTTTGGGCTCTGGTCTGCAATCATCAAATAAATGCAGGTGCTATGCTTATTGGTCTCGAACGTTTCAAAAGTCTCTTTGATCGAAGCGAGTTGAGTTCCATATTTGGCCCTGTTTCTTTTTAAGAACCGGTCAATATAAGGATTTGTCAAAGGTTTGTAAAGAGCAACCGGCAAATGTTTTAATTGAAATGCGCCGGAAATACTCCCCCATTCCCAATTCCCATAATGGCCGGAAACACCAATCACACTCTGTTTCCTTATATAGTATTGCTCCAATATTTCCGGATTCAAAACCTTGTACCGCTTTACTATACTTTTGGGACTCATGGTAAATCCTTTGAGGCTTTCAACCATGATGTCAGCAAGGTACCGGTAATATTGTTTGGTAATTCTTTGAATTTCCGTGCTTGCTTTATCGGGAAAGGCTTTTGTTAAATTGCCGGAAACTATCTTTCTGCGATACCTTAACACATAAAAAGCCAGGTAATAAAAGACATCTGAAATTAAATACAATAACCGGAATGGTAATAGTTTAAATAAAGAAATAAATAATCTGAAGATCAAATAAAAGAACAAGTTCATTTAGCAAACTTATTGATTAGCGGTAAGAAAGAAAATATGCCTTAATCATGATTTAATATAAGGTACTAAGGTAATAGAAATTCAAATATTTCTGAGGTTTTCAACACATTTGTGAAAAGTTTTATCCCCTCCTTCCCCTTCTTCTTTTGATGGAATTCCTAAATTTGGAACAATAAAGCCCTTTAAACATGACAGAAAAACACGTTGAAATTCTTTCGAATAGCCTCTCCATAAAAGATTGGCAGGTTAGGAATACAGTTAAATTACTCGAAGGCGATGCCACAGTTCCGTTCATCAGTCGCTATCGTAAAGAGGCGACAGGTAGCCTCGACGAAACCCAGGTTTTAGCTATTAAAGAACAGTACGAAAAACTCCTGGAAGTTGATAAGCGCCGCGAAACCATCATCAAATCCATTGAAGAACAAGGCAAATTGACCGGTGAACTTAAGACGAAGCTCGAAGGTACATACATTTTATCC
>DATBXH010000818.1:0-2390 GCA_036514375.1 Bacteroidales bacterium
CTTAAAAACAGTGGACTTGGACTGGAAAATGTCACCAAAAGGCTGGAATTGCAATACCCTCATAAATATATCCTTAAAACAGAGGACGATGGGGAAATATACTCCATTAACCTGGAGCTAAAAACGTAATGATATGCAAAAAATCAATTGTTTAATCGTGGATGATGAGCCTATTGCCCGGGATATTATCATGACATATTCGTCGCATATTCCGGAACTGCAGGTTGTAGCATCATGCGCGAACGCGTTGGAAGCAAAATCAATCTTACAGCAGCAGAAAATTGACATCCTGTTTCTCGACATCAATATGCCGGTACTCGATGGTATTACGTTTGTACAAATTCTGAAAGCACTGAATAACCAGCCCCGGATCATATTTACCACAGCTTATAAAGAGTATGCCCTGAATGCTTTCGACCTGGCGGCCTGCGATTATTTATTAAAACCCTTTTCTTTGGAACGATTTATCATTGCAGTGGATAAAGCCATGAAGGAGTTGAGTTTGCCAATAAATTCGCTGTATGAAGAAACGGGAACCACAACCGAAACCTATACTTTTATTAAATCGATTGGGAAAATATATAAAGTTCAATACACCGATCTTTTGTTTGCCGAAGCCAGCGGCAACTATACAAAAATAGTAACCCGGCAAATTACCCTGCTTCCGGCCATCACTTTTACCGGCTTCGGTGAAGGGCTTCCAAAATCGATGTTTCTGCGCGTACACCGGTCGTTTATTATTAATAAATCGAAAATAACGTATATCGAAGGTAACCGCATATTTATTGACAAACACGAGATCCCAATAGGAAGCAATTACAAGGAAGATCTATTTAGAGAAATAGGAATGTAAGATATTAAAGCCGCTTTAATTTCTTCTAGTTTGCTTAATATCTGAGAGGTATTTAGTGACCTTTTGTTGAACCGCACCAATTGATAAATTGGGCTGGCGATGCTCAGAATCTACTGATAGCCGGGGCGGCGTGGATCGCCGCTGAATATCCGGGAAAATCGAAGATAGATTCACATAATCAGCCATTACTTACCTAAAATATTCTAAAGAGCTTGTCATTACACAAAGGCGGGCATTAAGACTTCCGTTCAATTTTTAGATACATAAGCGACAGTATAAAGTTATTTGTTTAGTTTGCACCTGAACTTTGCAGCTTACACAAAAATGCCACAGGCACTCATGGTTCAAAGCACCTGTGGCATAGATTCTTATTTAAACTTTAATCAATGATGCTGGTGTACCATCATGGAAAAGCTTTTTGCAATTTCATCAAATGGGGTAGGTGTTGTGTTCTGGGCATTCCGGATATTTGGCTCAATGAAACTGCCTCCGTTAATGGCTTTGTTCATTTCAATCATCTGCTTTGCTGTGTTTTCGCTGCAGAAACCTGCAGATACCATGGCCTTTGTAGCATCTTCGTACGGAAATTGAACATATTTTAAATCCGGTTTGTCAATTTCCCTGCCGATAATGCGTGTAACTTCCTCGTAACTATAATCTTTTGGGCCAAGAACATACTGCACGGTATTCCCTTTGAAATCAAGAGACAATAACAATTTAGCCGCTACGGCAGCAATGTCTTTGGTTGCTACCATCGGTATTTTAACTTTGCCATTAAGCGGAGTGCCGGCAACTCCCATTTGTTCAATGATGTTAATTAATCCAAAGCTATTTTCCATAAAATAGGCCGGACGTAGATTCAGCACATTGACATCTTTCAACTTTGTAAATATTTCCTCCATATATCCCAATCCATCTACAATTCCGGCACCATTACGCAGCAGTGCCCCAAGACTGCTGAGCAGAACAACATTTTTCACCTGGTTTTCCTTTACTGCCTGCAGAAAATTGTCAGCAATTCTTTTTTGTTCAATACGTATTTCAAAGGAATGCAAATCAGCTGTCAGTAAACAAAATACAGCATCGGCTCCCTTAAAAGCATTGGTAACAAAAGCACGATCGTTAATATCGCCCCTTAATGTTTTGGCTCCTAATGCTTCGAGTGCCTGCAGTTTTTCAACAGACCGTCCTATGGCACAAACCTCATTACCTTTTGCAAGTAATTCTTTGGAAAGAATATTTCCAATTCGTCCGGTAGCTCCGGTAATCACATATTTTTTCATAATATAACAGTTTTAGGTTTTTAAAATAGACAGAGCATAGACAATCGGGAATGGATTTAGATCATTTGAGTAGCTTCCTAAATTTACGTTCAAACCCGAGTGAAATAATTCACGGATATTGACTTAGAATAAAATATGAAATGACTTCTTCAAAAAAATATATTAACCCTGCATCTTAAACTAGCTTGAGATTGGACCAACAAATCATTCCTTCACTTTTTATCAATCCGTTATAAAAAGTTCTTAAGCCTTAA
>DATBXH010000819.1:0-5261 GCA_036514375.1 Bacteroidales bacterium
AACCAATCAAGTTATGAAACAAGCTTGTTGTACTTTAAACCCAAAACTAAGCGAACAGAATCGTCATGTGAACCGCGCCGGATCTTTACAAAGTATTTCGACTTCCACAAAAAAAGATATCTTTTCATCATTGTCAGGACAAGTAAAAGGAAATATCTGGCTCGACGGCTTATTCGGAATTGAAAAGGAAAACATTCGGGTGGATAAAGCCGGTCATTTATCTCAAACTCCGCATCCCAGGGTGTTTGGAAACAAACTAAAACATCCTTATATCACCACCGATTTCTCCGAAAGCCAGATAGAAATGAGAACTCCGCCATTGCCTGATATAAAACAAACCATAGGTTTTCTGGAAACCGTTCACGACATTGTTAGTCTGGAACTGACGGACGAATATCTCTGGCCACAGAGTATTCCACCTGTTTTACCGGATGATAACCATATACCTATTGCCCAATACGACGACGAAGGAAAAGAAGCACAGCGGTACCGTGAACTCCTGGCTCAGAAATACGGACCCAAAAACCAGCTTTTTTCAGGTATTCACTTTAATATTTCTTTTGGCGAAAACCTGCTGGAAACACTTTACCATCAAAGCAACTCAACATTACCCTATGATGAGTTTAAGGACGAGGCTTACCTCAAAGCAACACGCCAATTGCTTAGATTACGATGGTTGTATGTTCTGTTTTATGGTTATAGCCCTGTAGTGGACTCATCAATGGAACTTAAATGTAAACAGGCGCCCTATAAAATAGATAAACATGTCATTGGCCTTTCCATTCGCAATAGCTGTTACGGCTATCAGAATATCGGTGAGCTATATCCGGATTACAGTTCGATACAAAACTTCAAAGAAAGTATTGACCGGATGATAAAAGAAGGAAAACTGGCCTCACCCAAAGAGCTTTATTCTCCGGTTCGTCCGAAGTTTATTAAGGATCCGGCACATATCTCCTATGTGGAAATCCGGTTCATCGACATTGATCCGTTGTGTAAGACCGGAATCACGGAAGATGCACTGTATTTCTTACATGCGCTCGCACTCTATGGTTTGCTTACTGATGAGCCCGATTCTTTTGACGCAAAGGCCCAGTCTTACGCCAATCATTATCATGGTTATGTTTCGCTTTACGGATTGGACCCGGTCCCTTTTTTACATGATCAAACCGGAGAAGTGGTGAATGCCTGGGCAAAGGCTAAAGAACAGATCCGGGAGATGGTCGGATTGTTTGAGAGGCTTTCGGTAAATCATCCGGAATATAGGAAAGCATTGGGGGTAGTAACTGAACTGATCGAAAACCCAAAGCAGCGCAAAGTTTATGATGTCCTTGACGGAATTCTGAAAACGGGTTACATTCCCTTTCACCTGGAGCAAGCCCGCCATTTCCTGAAAGAGAGCCAGGAGAAAGAGTACCTTTTCACAGGATTGGAGGACATGGAACTCTCAACCCAGTTGTTGTTGCGTGAAGCTGTAAAAAGGGGGGTATCGTTTGAAATCCTGGACAGAAAAGAAAATTTTATCCGGTTAAAACAAAACGGAAACATACAATATGTGAAGCAGGCCACCAAAACCTCACTCGATAATTATGCCAGTGTCCTGGCCATGGAAAACAAACTGGTGACTAAAAAAATTTTAGAAGAAGCTGGTATCCGGGTCCCCAAGGGACAAGAATATACGTTGCCTGAAAGGGCAAAGTCCGATTTTATACGTTTTAAAAAGAAACCTGTGGTCATCAAACCGAATCAGACCAATTTCGGTATTGGCATTACCATTTTAAAAGAGGATACAGATGAATCTGTCTTTCACAGGGCCGTTGATATCGCCTTTGAACACGACTCCACCATCCTCATTGAAGAATTTATTGAAGGCAGGGAGTTCCGATTTTTTGTTATGGACGATGTGGTGGGTATTTTGCATCGTGTCCCTGCCAATGTCACGGGTAACGGCATGCTCTCAATTCGGGAATTGGTTCATATCAAAAATCAGGATCCATTGCGTGGAAAGGGATACCGAACACCTTTGGAAAAAATACAGCTTGGCGAAGCGGAAGCTATATTTTTGAATTCACAGCAGAAGAACTTCGAATATATTCCTGCTTCGGGAGAAATTGTCTATCTGAGGGAAAACTCAAACATCAGCACAGGTGGCGACAGTATCGATTTTACCGATGAAATACCCGATTCCTACAAGCAAATTGCTACAAAAGCAGCCTCAGCTCTGAACGTAAAAATTACAGGATTGGACATGATCATCAAAGATTATACACAAGATGCAACCCCAGACAATCATGCCATCATCGAGTTAAACTTTAACCCTGCCATCCATATTCACTGCCATCCTTTTAAAGGAAAGAACAGGAGATTGAACGAGAAACTAATGGATGTGCTGGGATATAAAGTAGAACAATAAATAATGCGGGCTCCGATTACTGATTGTAACGATCATTCTCCGGTTTCGGAACAGGTATATTAGCCTAATTGGAAGGAATATCCGTATCCAGCGATTTATCTCCCATCAGTTTGGAGAGCAAAGGTTCCATCGCCTGTGCCCAGGCTTTCGCTCCGGCAGGACTTGGATGTAACCAATCGGGCATCATGGCATGATTGATAGAGCCATCCGTGTTAAGGAAGACATGGTTTACATCACAATAGAAAATGTGCTTCCCGTCGGCCAGTTTAGACACAATATCTGATGCCCGTTCCAGAATTGCTCTGTGAGATGTTGGATTCGGACCTCCGTAGCAACCCGGGAAACATCTGAGAACAATAATCTTTGTATCCGGAAGTTTTTCACGAAGAATCTTCACAATGGCTTCGATGCCACCTGCCAGTTGACCGGCAGTATGACGTGTGGGATAATGTTTCTCGTCAACGTTATTGGTGCCGATTTCCAAAACAACAACTTTAGGCGACTGACCTTCCAGTTCGCCATGCTGGATGTTCCAGATAATATTTTCGGTCCGGTAACCGCTGTAACCCAGATTCAATGCTCTGCGTGGTGCAAAAAACTGATTCCATACCGGCTGGTATTCCGGTTTTTCGAAATTGTTGGTGATGGAATTGCCAATCATCAGGAGATCGAACTTCTCTTTTGCCACGAGTTCGAGCTTTGCGGCATGACGCTTTGGACTATATCCTTCCACCGGAACTGCTGCAGGATTTACACTGGGCTTTGCTGTTTCGGGTTTTGTCTCCAGGAATGTTTTCAGGACACCGGGCAATTCCAGTTTGCTGTCAAAAGGATTGGTGTCCATTTCGGACAGATAAGTACTGTCAGACAATAACCGGAACGAGCCCCAGCCATCATAACCTATCCATGTTTTCGTATATTCCTCAGCTCTATAAATCCATGCTTTTTTATCATTTGAAGAAAAAGTAGTAAAAAGTCGTGCCGTCGGATTAATGGGTGGCATCACGGCGGGAAAAACAGTGCCTGTTGTTGTTTCATCCAGATATTCCGGAGAAATCAAAATCAGATCTTCGGGCTGCTCTTTATCACCAAGCTTTTGAACGGTTCGTGCTGCCAGATGTCCTCCGGAAGAGATACCTACAATACTCAAACGATCACTTCGCAAACCGATTGACTTCAGACTTGTCCGTAGAAGCCGGAAGGCCTGTAGCGCATCTGTCAGTGCAAGATCGCGGGTTTGTTCTCCCGAATGAATATGATATTCAAGAATAGCAACGTCATAGTTTTCGTTATTAAAAAACATAGCTCCATTCTCGCCTTCATTCTTCATCTTCAGTATTTCGTATCCACCCCCGGGAATCAATAAAACTGTTCCTAACGGTTTTTCTGACTTTGTCCGCATCAAACGAAGTAATGGCGTATTGAAATTATGGACATTACCGTCGACCCTGCAAGGGTTTCCCTCCTGCACTATTTCCCCGTTGAGCAGCACATAATCCGGTGCGGTGGGATTCTTTCTTTCCGAAACGTGAGTTATGGCTGCCGAAAGACTCACCCTGGAAACCAACAATAAAAAAATGGCAGATAACTGAACGATTGATCTTAGTTTCATCTTTTTAATATTGTAAAATTATTGAACGAAAAGCCTTACCGGAAGTGTTAACGTCAGGTATGGGCAGTGAACAAAGAGCGCACAACAAGTTTACAAATAAAAAAGTGACTTTACAATCTTTCCGTTCATTTGTAACGTCCGTTCAATCTTCGGGATAAGATCCACTTCATTTCGTCCGGCTTCATATCGAGACCCCTGCATTTGCAAGTTCTTTGTGAACCACGATCATTTGATGGTTCAAATCCAGGTTATGAGCCATGTCGAAATACCCGTTTGCCGTCTGCTTATGGTTCAACCCCAGATGACCGAGCCCCATCAGGTAATAACAATGAATTTTATTACGTTTGCTCAGATCGTCGTCCCATATAAGCAAATCGGGCAGAGAAACTGCAAAATAATCGATGCGGATGGTGTCGAAAATATGCTTTTCACCGTAATCGATGAGTTTGTTGAAACGACTTCTAGCCTCATTGACTTTACCCAGCCTCCCCAGTGCCATACCCTGATAGAAAATTTTGTCGGGCTGCTGATCATTATAGAAGAATGCCTGTGCCGGTTCGGACAGTCCGGTGGAAGCCATTTCCCAATAAGTCTTTGCCCTTTCCCTATCACCATTTCCTTCGTAAGCGCATCCAAGCCAGTAATGAATATCATTTTCCTGTGCCCCGTAAAGTTTACCTTCTCCCAGATTCTCAGGATAAATCTTTGCTTTTTCGAGGTATTCCAATGCTTTGGTAAATTCATGCATACGAATGGCTTCCTTGGCCATTTCCACAAGGCTAATGATGTATTGACCGGTAACCTTTCCTTCACCACCCTCCCACGGATGAAACTTTCGTTTCATAATAAGGTCGTAAGCCTTTTGGTATTGTTTCAGCGAATTATAAAGCGTTGCCTGCTCAAGGTACAGATCGTCACGTTGCATTACCAGATCAAGGTGAGTTTCTAATGTCTTTAAACGTCTGTCGGGTGTATAATTCAGCTTCTTGTATAACTGATCAAGTTCCATGAGAATACGCGCATCCGTTTTATCCAGGGAAAATGCTTTTTCCATGGAAGCCAGAGCTCTCACCGCGTTATTCTGCTTGTTATAATATGCTAAGGCAAGATTCCTGTGAACAGTCGGGAACTTTTCATCCAATCGCACCGAGTTCTCCCAGTATGCTGTCGCTTCCGGATACCAACGCCAGTTATAAAACATAATACCCAGATAGTAGGGAGCTTTTGCATCAGAGG
>DATBXH010000820.1:0-14118 GCA_036514375.1 Bacteroidales bacterium
CTGGTGAACTTCTTTCTCAAAAAAGAAACGTTCGAAAAGACGAAAGCCGAGTTTGAAGCAAAATCGGAGTTTGAACGCACACAGAATGACGTAAGCTTGTATAATAAAGCGCTTGCGGATTACAATAAGGGAGTTGCGGATTATAACAGGGTAAGTACCGAAATTTCGCAGAGAAACGGAACCTTGATCACCAATTGGAACAATACCGTACAATCGTTTCTGGACAGGCAGGTACCCAAAAAATAACAAAGAAGCCATACGTCCGAAAGATACAAGGCTTCCCAGGAATCGTCATTGGAAAATTTAACATTTTTTCTTTTGCCGGGGAAGCTTTCCCCGAGCTAAGGAAACCGTTCCCTGAGATCAGGGAAAGTTCCCCCGACCTCGAGCGAAGTTTCCCAGAAGTCGGGGAAAGAGTCCCCGGGGTCAAAGAAAGAATCCCTGAAACCAGTGGAACATTCCCCGGCTTCGGGGATTGTTTCCCGGAAACCGCGGAGCGGTTCCCCGAAGCCGGGGGTTACTTGCCCGAGCCCGGGGAATGTTCGCCCGAAACCCGGCAGTGTTTCCCCGAAACCTGATCATTTTTTACTAAACGCTTCCTTCCCCTGTTGCAAAAACCGGAGGAACGCATCAATGTCTTTCGTAAATTCGATAGGTTTTCCGAGAATATTTCCCTGGGCGTCCACAATAGCGTACAACGGCAGCGCATTATTGTTAAACTTTGAGATCTCAAGATCCTGGTTTTTCTCATCCATCCGTTTCAGAATCTTACCATCCGGCTTTTTAACCCATTCTTTCTCGGGTAACTGAAGTTTATCATCGGTATACAGGGAAACGATTACAAAATCATTGCGTAATCGCTCCAGCACTCTGGGATCCGACCACACTTCCGCCTCCATAATCTTGCAGTTCTTGCAGGAATGCCCTTTAAAATCGAGTAAAACAGGTTTGTTCTTTTCTTTGGCGCAAGCCAGTCCTTCTTCGTAGCTAAAATAACCGGATAAACCATTGGACATGCTAAGTACATCAGCATATTCAGGTGTTCCGCACAGTACATTGGCAGTATTGGGTGCCTGAGTTGCAACCGTTATCGTATTTTCCTGCGGAGGCAATATCCAGCTCAAAGGTTTTAAAGAAGCACCTAAAAGCCCGGTAAATAAATACAATGCGAACGAAAACGTGATAACCACCATGAAAAACCGGGGAACTCCCAGATAGGGAACATCACTGTCGTGTGCAAACTTGATCTTACCGGCCAGGTACAGGCCCAAAAGCACAGAAAGGACAATCCATATAATGAGAAAAAGGTTTCGCGACAGCATGTTAAAATGATAATTCTGATCGATATTGGCCACAAACGAAAGACTAAATGCAAGCACAAGAAAACCAAGAACTACTTTTACCGAGTTGAGCCATCCTCCGGATTTCGGAAGAGTTTTGAGCATGGAAGGAAATAGTGCAAAGAAGGTAAATGGTAATGCAAAAGCAAGTGAATAACCGAACATACCGGCAATCGGTTTAATGGATAACCCCTGGGCCGATTCTATAAGGATTTTGCCCACAATGGGTCCGGTACACGAAAACGAAACGATGACAAGTGTTAACGCCATAAAAAAGGCTGCAATGAATCCCCCTTTTTCAGCCTGTCTGTCAATGGTATTTACCAGAGAACTGGGCAGTACCATTTCGAACATCCCCAGGAAGGAGGCGGCAAAAACTAAAAACAACAGGAAAAATATAAGATTTGAAAGCCAGTGTGTGCTTAAGATATTACCAACATTGGGATTCAGTATTGATAATGATACCAGCACACCGATTAATGTGTAGATAATAACGATGGAAAGCCCAAAAATAAAGCCCCGGATTATACCCTTCGATCGTTTCTCCTCACCACGCATGAAGAAACTCACTGTCATAGGGATCATTGGATAAACACAAGGCGTGAGCACACCGGCCAGTCCCCAGAAAAACGCATAAAAAAGAAAGCCCCATGCAGATTCTGGTTCCTCAGCCTGAGCAGAGACTTCTGTTTTGCTCACAGTTGGTATTGTATCCTTTGTCGCCATACTAGAGGCCACAGCTTTTAATGTGTCCTTTTTAACCGAAACAACTTCAGTATTCTGAGCTGGTTCCGAGGGGGCCGCTTTTTCAAGCTCACTCACTTGTGTTAATTGTGTTGCAGGAATATCGAATTCGAAATCGTTTTTCTTGGGAGGCAGACACTTCTGGTCGTTGCAGCACATAAACTCAAGCGATCCTTTCACTTTAAAAGGTTCACCGGTTTTAGCCTTTATTTTCTGGACAAAGACAGCCTCATGGCTAAAAAATGAAACCTGCATCTCAAAACTTTTATCGTAAACAGACTCTGCCTTCGATAGTTCCTTTACTTTCCCAACCAACTCATAGCCTGTACTCTTATCAAAAGTAAAAGAAGTGGGAACCGGCCCGTTTTCCGGGAGATGTTGGCTGTACAGATGCCAGGTAGGCTGTATTTTTGCGGTAAACTTAAGATTGTATGTCCCATCCTTACCGGCTTCGGTTTTAAAACTCCAGGTAACCGGATTTTCCACCTGACCAAAACCTTTAACACCCGAAATCAACGCCATCAGTACCCAAAATATAAGCTTCTTCATACACAATTTTTTATTCCTGAATGTCTAAACTACAAAATAAACAAGATATTCAAAGCAAAGTTGTTAATTTATATTAAACCCAAATTAAGCCATAGGAGCCGATGAAAAAGGCGAACTATTTGCTTTAGTTGGGGTTAACCCCGATTTAGAAAATCATCTTGAAGCTTTGCGAAAGAATTGATTTTCTTAATCGTTCCGCAAATATATTTTCTATTGCGAAATCCGGGTTAAAACAAAAAGAGGATATGTAAATGTGACATATCCTCTTTCTGTAAAATGAAAATAATTTTCAAAGAATCTCTTCACCATCTTTATAAAAGAAATGGTGTTCAAGATAGGTGTACGAGGGCACCGCAATAATGGTAACCCAACACTTCAGCTTCCATGACCATTGCAGCCGTTTCGACAGTAAACCTCCACAGAGGTAGGATGCAACGTAAGGATGAACCTTAATTGTTATACTCCTTAATGTTTGGTTGTTAACAAGGTACGAGATATTGTTAAATATCTCTTCTTCAAATACAATACTTGGTGAAATTTCACCGGTTCCCTTACAGGTTGGACATTTCTCAAGGGTTTCTACCATAAGTTCGGGACGTACCCGCTGACGGGTAATTTGCATCAATCCAAATTTACTTACAGGGAGGATATTGTGCTTAGCACGATCGGCAACCATGGCCTCTTTCATTTTCTCAAACAGAAGCTGTTTGTGTTCCTGATCGTGCATGTCAATAAAGTCAACAACAATAATTCCTCCCATATCACGAAGCCTTAATTGGCGGGCTATTTCCTGCGCAGCCGAAGTATTCACTTCCACTGCATTAGATTCCTGACTGGCTCCGGTTTTTGAACGATTTCCGCTGTTAACGTCAATTACGTGCAGTGCTTCCGTATGCTCAATGATCAGGTAGGCTCCATTCTTGAACGAAACTGTTTTACCGAATAATGTCTTAATTTGCTTATCAATACCATACTTCTCAAAAATCGGCGTACTGCCGGTATGAAGCTTTACTATCTTCTCCTTTTCAGGAGCAATGGTACTGATAAAGTCTTTAATTTCATTACAGATATTCTCATCGTTAATGGTGATGCTGCTGAACGTCCCGTTTAACATGTCGCGAAGAATAGCCGATGTTCGGCTTAATTCACTAATAATCAACTTAGGGGGATTAACACCTTTGAGGTTCTCAAAAGCTGTTTCCCACTTCTTAACCAGTGAGTTTAATTCTTCGTCGAGTACAGCAACCTTTTTACCTTCGGCAACAGTACGAACAATAACCCCGTAATTCTTTGGCTTAATGCTTTGAATAAGCTTTTTTAACCTTGTCCTTTCTTCCTGTGATTCAATTTTTTGAGAAACCGATACTTTTTCTGAGAAAGGTATCAAAACCAAATGCCTTCCTGCAATTGAAATCTCAGATCCTAACCTAGGCCCTTTAGTCGAAATCGGTTCTTTGGCAATCTGTACCATCACCGTCTGGCCTGAAGACAAAACATCGGCTATCTTTCCGTTTTTGTCAATATCAGGCTCATTTTTAAGTTTCGACAGGGGTACTACTTTACCCTTTTTGTTTTGAGCAGCCTTAAGATATTTGTTAAGCGTTTGGAACTGAGGTCCCAAATCAAGATAATGCAGAAACGCATCTTTTTCATACCCAACATCAACAAACGCGGCATTCAGCCCGGGCATGATTTTTTTTACCTTCCCCAAATAAATATCACCTACAGAGAACTGAAGATTGCTTTTTTCCTTATTTAACTCTACTAATTGTTTGTTTTCGAGTAAGGCTATAACAATTTCAGAAGCAGTTACATTAATAACCAGTTCGTTACTCACAACTCCTTCGATTTTCTAGAAGACATATTATTAAAAGGGGCACATATAAATGTAAGAAACCTAAAGCCCGTGGGGAACTTTAGGTTTTCTGTACAATTTTATCAAACTAGAAGAATATTATTTTTTCTTCTTATGTCTGTTTTTTCTCAAACGTTTTTTACGTTTATGAGTCGCCATCTTATGTCTTTTCCTCTTCTTTCCACTTGGCATAATATACTTCCTTTATGTATTAATACCAAATTACTTAACGCTGGTTTTAACTTTACCCACAAACGATTTAGCCGGTTTGAACGACGGAATAAAATGTTCCGGGATAATAATAGTCGTGTTCTTCGAAATGTTACGAGCAGTTTTCTTAGCACGTTTCTTAACGATAAAACTACCAAAACCTCTTAAGTACACATTCTTGTCTTTTACAAGAGCGTCTTTTACGTTTTCCATAAAAGCTTCAACTGTTTTCTGAACAGTGATCTTTTCAATTCCTGTTGATTTGGAAATTTCGTTTACAATATCTGCCTTTGTCATTTTAAAAAAGCTTTAATTATCAATTATTTAAATTAGTTTAATTTTCTGAATTGCAAATATAAATGTTTTCTGTTGATTATTGAAACACAATACGAATAATTTTGCAACCAATTAAATTTTCGTTCTGCAAACATATAAAAAAATGTCGATAAGTAGTACACTCATCAACTGGTACTTACAAAAAAAACGTAATTTACCTTGGCGAAATTCCGAAAACCCTTACCATATCTGGATCTCAGAAATCATCTTGCAACAAACAAGAGTAGCTCAGGGTATAGGTTATTACGAACGGTTTATTACTCGTTTCCCGGATGTAAAATCATTAGCAAATGCTGATTTAGAAGATGTTTTGAAGATCTGGCAGGGCCTTGGGTATTATTCGAGAGCAAGAAATTTACACACCGGAGCCAAATATGTTCTTCAGCAATTAAATGGAAATATTCCGGCTGATTACGAGGCTTTAACCAAAATTAAAGGTATCGGAGAATATACTGCTGCGGCTATCGGATCTTTTGCTTTTGGCCTTCCGGTATCGGTTGTAGATGGCAATGTAAACCGTTTAATTTCAAGATTTTTTGGTATCCATGAGCCCGTTAATTCATCTTCAGGTTCAAAAAAGATCAAAGAAATAGCAGGCAGTATCATGGATAAAAATAATCCGGGTATACATAACCAGGCAATCATGGAATTCGGAGCGCTTCAATGTACCATCCGAAACCCGGATTGCAGCCAATGTCCTTTGCAGAACGAATGTTATGCCTTTAATCATGGCGAAACTGAAATTCTACCGGTTAAAATAAAACAACAAAAAATCCGAAACAGGTATTTTAATTACCTGGTTATCTTATACCATAATAATAGTTATCTTGTAAAAAGGAGCGGAAAAGATATTTGGGAAGGGCTTTATGAATTCCCATTGATTGAGACAGAACTACATACAAGTAAAGCGCAACTGACCGAATCACCGGAATGGCAATCGATCTTCGAAGGTACAAACCACCAATTAATTCAAGTCTCACCAATTTACAAGCACCAATTAAGCCATCAGACTATAAACGCTATATTTTATCTGGTAAAAATTGAAAACAAATTACTTAACATTAACCCAAATGCAATACTAATTGAGAAAAAGGATATTGCACATTACCCTGTTTCTAAATTAATTGACAATTATCTTTCTACAATTGATTTGTAGTAGAATTTCGTTACTATGATATTAAGATGAAACCATTTCTGATGCCAAAGGTTTGTCAATATCCAATTGAGTATTGCATGGCTGTACTTTACATCAAGTGTTGCCATTAAGATTATTTCTTTGGTCAATTCAAATTTTGACTATTTTTACTGTAAATAAAAAAACATCATGATCAATAAAGTAATCCTCGTCGGGCGAGTTGGAAAGGACCCCGAAGTACGCCACCTTGATAATAATTCAGTTGTTGCTCGTTTGACCCTTGCCACAAATGAGACTTATAAAAATAAGAACGGCGAAAAAGTAACTAATACGGAATGGCATAATCTGGTGATATGGCGTTCCTTGGCTGAAATTGCCGGTCGCTATGTAAAAAAAGGTACCATGCTTTACGTTGAGGGTAAAATCCGGACCCGTTCCTGGGACGATAAAGACGGAAACAAACGGTATACGACGGAAATTGAAGTCGATAACTTTCAAATGTTAAGCTCACGGGGAGATGATGCTATGAATACCGGTCCAAGCACACCATCTCAATCCAATAATATGTCCGGAAATGAATTTGCTCCGGACTCAGACTTTGCTCCCGGAACAGAAGCTACCGACGATCTGCCTTTCTGAATTAATCCATTTCATTGATTTTGGAAACAGGAACATCTTCGACTGATCATTTCCATTTATTTGATTTTAGTCTCCGTTCTCCAATGGCTCTTCCGCTTTTAATAACAACGGCAATTTTGCTGCTGTTTGCGTTGGTTTCGGTGACAGGTGCTGAAGTTGCATTTCTTTCCTTATCTGCATCATACAAAACTGTTTTTGGGAAGGATAAAACCAGAAAAACAAAAATACTTCTTCGGTTATTATCCGATCCCGAAAAGCTTATGGCTACCCTGGTGGTAGCCAATGTCTTTTTAAAGACGAGCCTTTTTATCGTTTTGTTTTTTCTGGTCATTAACCTATTTCAGCTTACCCTCTTACCAGTATGGGCTTTAATTGTCATAAGCGTTTTGAGTATTTTGCTGGTCTTTTTGTGCGGAGAATTAATTCCCAAAACCTACGCATCTTCAGAACCGCAAAAATATTTATTAGCTGCTGCTTACTTTATATCCCTGTTGCATAAACTTTTCAGTCCGGTGTCAGTCCCGTTTTATGGACTAATTTTTGCTTTCAATCATAAATTCATGTCCTATTCCAGGCAGATTTCAGTGGATGACCTTACGGAGGCCATTGAAAACGCATCGGATGCACTTTCTGACGAAGAAGATATCCTGAAAGGTATTGTAAAATTTGGAAATATTGACGTAAGCGAAATATTGCGTCCCCGAATAGACGTAGTAGCATTAGATTATAAAATGTCGATAAAACAAGTACTCGCCGTTGTTGTTGATTCCGGTTACTCCCGCATCCCGGTTTATGCAGGAAATTTTGACAATGTAAAAGGTATCCTTTATGTAAAGGATTTGTTGCCTTATATAAACGAGAAGGACGATTTTCGGTGGCAATCTTTAATCAGGCCACCTTACTTTGTACCCGATACCAAAAAAGTTAAAGAACTGCTTACCGAATTTCAAACCAGCAAAATTCATATGGCTGTGATTGTAGATGAATATGGGGGAACGCTTGGAATAGTGACACTTGAGGATATTTTGGAAGAAATTGTAGGAGAAATATCAGACGAATCCGATGAAGACGAAAAAAGTTATAGCCAAATCAACGACAATACTTATATCTTTGATGGAAAAACATTGCTGAATGATTTCTATAAAATACTTCAAACAGAAACCAC
Organism: Bacteroidales bacterium; assembly: GCA_036514375.1. Classification (GTDB taxonomy): domain Bacteria; phylum Bacteroidota; class Bacteroidia; order Bacteroidales; family JAAUTT01; genus JAAUTT01. The sequence continues at coordinate 7,974 of DATBXH010000820.1, forward strand.
TGTTTTTGATGACATTAAAGGTGAAGCCGATACACTTGCCGGCCTGATACTGGAACTGAAGGGTGCCATACCAAATAAAAATGAGCAGGTCAAATACAAACAATTCATTTTTAAAATCGAAGCTGTTGATTCGCGTCGTATCAAGCAGATCCGGGTTACCATCACTAATTAAAGTTTATTGACGAATGAAATTTTTGATCTTTATACTATTAGCGGTCTTCGTCTTATCCTTTGGATGCGGACCAAACGAAACGCCGAAACCAAGAGGTTTCTTTCGAATCGATTTCCCCAAAAAAAAATATCAGGTTTACGATTCTGTTTGTCCTTTTACTTTTGAGTATCCGGTTTATGGCAGGATTGTAAAAGATATGGATAAAAATGCAGAGCCCTGCTTTATGAACATTGATTTTCCACAATACAAAGGTAAAATTCACCTGAGTTACAAGGAAGTTAACAAAAATGTAAGCACATTCATAGAAGACGCTCATACGTTGGCTTATAAGCACACCATTAAGGCTGATGCCATTGATGAGGATCCTGTGGTTGATAAAAAACGAAGAGTCTATGGGCTGGTTTACGATATCCAGGGGAATGCGGCTTCTTCTGTACAGTTTTACGTAACGGACAGTGCAAAACATTTTCTTAGGGGATCACTCTATTTCAGCGTGGTTCCAAATAAAGATTCATTGGCTCCGGCTATTAACTTTTTCAGAAAAGATATTTTACATCTGATTGAAACTTTAAAGTGGAAAAATTGATCGCTTAAATATCTGGAAATAAAATCGAACTGCAACAATATTTCCAAATTGCTGTTTTATATCTATTTATATGAATTTTAATTTTCTTTGGGAAGATGGGTGTAGCTGTTAAAGAATATGTGGAAGATGGTTGCGTAATGGGACTCTGGGAAATAGAAGAGGATTTTGACACTATTTTCGACAAAGTATCGTTAGACGAAGATGAAAAGGCTACCTTATTCAGCTTCAAAAACACAGACAGGCAAATTGAATGGTTAAGTGTTCGGGCTTTGCTGAACGACCTCACACAGCAAGACTCTAAGATAATTTATAATCAGGATCACAAGCCATTTTTGTTGGATAATTCATTCAACATCAGTATAAGTCATTCAAAAAAACTGACATCTATACTTTTAGGCAAACAAAAACAGGTGGGTATTGATCTTGAATATATGTCACACCGGATTAGTAGAATTGCTCATAAGTTTATTAATGCAAATGAATACATTACATCCAATAAAGCTTTTGAACAGTTGCACATGTATATTCACTGGTGTGCAAAAGAAGCGCTTTATAAAATTTGTGATAAGGTAAATATCAACTTCAAAGAAAATCTTACTATAAAACCCTTTGAAATTGACCATTCAGGAGTTATTAAAGGAATTCATCATAACGAAGGAGTTTATGAGGAATTCAGGATGAGTTACCAGATCCGTGATAATTATGTAATTGTGTACTGTTGCAAATAATCAATCATGCTGTACGATCTGATCAAAAAAAATATGAATAAGGAGAAAATGATCTCCTTACTTATCGATCCTGATAATCACGATAACGAATCACTCGAGAACATTTTACACATTTCAACCCTGGCTAATATCGATTTTTTATTAGTTGGGGGGAGTATTGTAACCAAATCATTTAACGAAAAAATTTCTATCATCAAAAAGAAGACATCGTTACCAGTGTTCCTGTTTCCTGGCAATCTTCTTCAACTGTGTGATATGGCCGATGGCATTTTGTTTCTTTCGTTACTCTCAGGTAGAAATCCGGAATTACTTATTGGTAATCATGTGATTGCCGCCCCATTCATAAAAAATAGTGGTATAGAAGTTATTCCAACAGGCTATATATTGATAGATACTGGTACCAGGACTTCTGTTGAATACATGAGTAACACCAGGCCTATTCCTTCAAATAAACCCGAAATTGCAGTAGCTACCGCCATGGCCGGAGAAATGCTCGGACATAAACTTATTTACCTTGAAGGAGGGAGTGGCGCAGAGCAAACAGTTTGCAACAATTTAATTGAAGAAGTCAAAAAAAATATTTCGATACCCCTGGTTGTTGGGGGCGGAATACGAACCGCAGCTCAAACCCGGCAAATTTTTAGTGCCGGAGCCGATATTATTGTAATTAGTACAGTTGCCGAAGAAAGTCCGGATATGGTATTTGAAATTGTAAAAGGAAAATAATTTCGTTTACTGGTTTAAAATTGAATAAAGTAGAGAGTCAATTTGCTTTCATTCTCATGCTAAATTGCATAATTATTTCATATCAAATAAATTGTGCTAAAACAATGATTGTTCCTTAAAAAGCCATAATGCTGTTGTTTCATTCTTTCGGGAATCGCTTATCATCATGGAGATTATAACAAAATTTCCAAGTCTATTTTTTAAATCGAATATTTTTGTACCTTCACATTCCCTAACATTTTTTTCTTTTATTCCTAACTAAAACTATGTAACCATGAAGGCTTTACAAAAGAATAAACAGAATGTTCAGCACAATGGGACTCAGAAAGCATCTCGTAATAATAAATCCTCAAATACATCAAAATCAGAGCAGGCCGATTTATTAAACAATATGGTATTCAGCGAATACGACGTATGGCCGATTTTGGGTGAACTTTACAAACGTCGCAATTAATAAGTTTTCATCATTGAGATTTTTATAGCGTCCTGACTTTCGTTACACCTGTATCGGAGAAATGACGAATTGTTCTGCTTTTGATTCCCCCTACATCCTTTTTTACAATTCTAACACCGTTGCGTTCCAGTTCATAAATGGCCGCATCAATATTCTCTTTGCCAATTTTGTGCGAAAAATTGGCGATTAAATTTGCACCACCAAATACGCTGGCATAAATTTCATTCCTGGATATCCCTAAAGCGAGCATCTGATCGAGCATATAGCTTATCGAACTACCGACAAATCTGAAATCATGCTCTACTGCTTTTTCGGTGTGGGTTCTCTTGCCGGATACCTTCCCTAATATTCCGAAGACTCTACTTTCAGCCATTTGTGCATGGCACAGAGCACTCACCTTTTTTCGTGGGTTGTACAAAATGACAGATACACATGATCCCAATACTGTCCATATATGTGTTGGCTTATCAGCAATTATCAACTCCCCAAGAGATAAAAATGCCTTAGGATAAAAAGTCTGCGGTTTTGATTGTTGCAATAACGTGGCTTCTTTCATAATAAAATTAGTTAAGAAGTTGCTTACCAATGCCTACATCTCCTAAATAGGCACTATCTATTTACCCTTTCGAAATTAAAAGGTATGGCAATTCAATTTTCTCTTCCGCCAATGATTTATCCCCATTCATAATAATGATTCATATCAATTTCTGGGGTATTGGAAATCATATCGAAAACAGTAACTGTTTGTACAACAAACAAGAACTTACCGAAAGCTCAAAGATAAGCGACCCTTAATGAAAGAATTACCGGATTTTATTGACTTACTAATCCAATAATAGGCTTTCCCACTGTTGCATTTGGGCTTGCAATGTTAAGAAAATAACTAATGGTAGGAGCAATATCGATCATATCAACAGGATCAAATATAGTAGCGCGCTTTATTTTCCATCCATACCAGATCAAAGGTACATGGGTGTCATAGGAATAGGATGAATTATGAGTTGCAGCGATTGAGCCATTTGTTTCAATCCAACCCGGGTCGAGATTAATAAGAACGTCGCCCGATCGTTTTTGATTAAAACTACGTTGTATTTTTGCGAATACTCCATCAGGAAAATAAGCGGTTTGAAGTGTTGTTGCTGTAACAGTATTAGCTACACCTGTAAACTGAAGCATGAATTGCGCCACCTTCTGCTGTACATCAGCCAGGTTAAGTTTGGAATCCTCAATTAAATCACGGTTCAAATAAAGTTGCTGAGCAAAATAATTTTTAACCCAGTCTCCACGTCCGTACACTGCATTTAAATAACTCTTCAATAAAGATATGGCACTGTTCTGACTAAAGTAACCTACCGGAATACCTTTGTCGGCCAGATATTCAGGATTTTGTGCAACTCCATGATCTGATGTCAGGAATACCAGGATGTTTTGCTTACCGAGTTCCTGATCAAGAAAATTCAAAAAATGTTCCAGATCTTCATCAAGCCAGATAAATGCATCCATAAGTTCAATCGATTCAGGACCAAAGCTCTGACCTATAAATTCTGTCGCCGAGAAGGAAACCATCAGCACATCGGTATTATTGCTCTTACCCAAACTATCATTGACAATTGATGCTATTGCAAAATCTTTGGTAAATGTATTTCCAAAGGGGGTATACTTTAATAGATTATATTTCTTCTTGCTTTTATTATTTTGAACAATCCCCATTTCGGCCAGGTTGTAAGGAAATGATTTGTGCCCTTCGATACCTTCCTCGTACTTGTTATCGTCAGGTAGGCAACGGTTAGCATAATCGGCGGGTGGAAATTTTGTCTCCCATCGTCTGTTCATATATAAATCCGGAAGCTTTTTATCATTAAAACTTTTTACCCATACCGGTAAGTCCTGCATATAAAATGAACTGGTTATCCAATTACCGGTTTCATCATCATACCAGTAAGCCGCATTAGCTGTTTGACCGGTAGAAAGAATAGATGATTTTCCCTGAAGTGATATACCTATAACCTTTGATTTATTAAAACTTGCCAGACGTATTTCATCTCCAAACGTAGTAGTTAGTAATTGTCTGGGAGACATCCGGCCTGCATCATAACTACCTCCAACAGTTTTCTCCTTATCGTCTGCCACGCAATTAACTACCTTGTCTTTCAAACGCATGTACCAGTCTTCGGAAACAATCCCATGATAAGATGGCGTGGTTCCAGTTGCAATGGTAGCCTGTCCAACACTGGTTTGAGTGAAGAGATAATCAAAATTGGCATTTTTACAGTATGTTCCCTCGTTGAGCAAACGTTTAAAGCCACCTTCACCAAATTTATCCCAGTATTTGCTAATGTAATCGTGGCGCATTTGTTCTACAATGATACCAACAATAAGTTTGGGTCTTTCTGAAGGTATACGTGTACTTGACTGTGCGAAAATACTAAGTGAAACAAACGATACACAAAAAAGACTAATCAAATTTCTCATGAGGATAGGCTAAAATCAATGTTGAGTATAAAACTTTACAAAGTTGGGAATATTATTAAACTATCGTGATTTTTATACATTAAATCTAAAGTGCATGATATCGCCATCCTTAACAATATATTCCTTGCCTTCGATAGCAATTTTACCTGATTCACGACAAGCTGTCTCTGAGCCCAATTTCACATAATCATCGTATTTGATTACTTCAGCACGGATAAAGCCCTTTTCGAAATCAGTATGAATAATGCCTGCCGCCTGAGGAGCTTTCGTGCCATGAATAAAAGTCCATGCTCTGGTCTCATCAGCCCCCGTCGTGAAATACGTCTCTAAGTTAAGCAGTCTGTAAGCAGATTTTATCAGTCGAGATACACCGGATTCATGTAATCCAATCTCCTCTAAGAACATCTGTCGTTCCTCATAAGTCTCTAATTCTGCAATTTCCGATTCGGTTTTTGCAGCTACTATAAGTATTTCAGCGTTTTCATCCTTAATAGCATCGCGTAGTACATCTACATACTTGTTTCCTTTAACAGCACTAGCTTCGTCCACATTACAGACATAAAGTACAGGTTTGTCAGTTAGCAAAAAAACTTCCCTGGCCAGTTTCTGATCTTCCTTATTTTCGAGAACTACAGTGCGGGCTGATTTTCCTTTCTCAAGCGCATCCTTATATTGTGCCAAAATCTCGTAAAGACGTTTAGCAGCTTTATCTCCTCCTGTTTGTGCCTGTTTTTGAACTTTAGCAATACGGCTTTCAATGGTTTCAAGATCCTTCAACTGAAGTTCAGTATCAATAATTTCCTTGTCACGAACAGGGTCCACTGAGCCATCAACATGGGTCACGTTATCATCATCAAAACACCTTAAAACATGAATAATAGCATCAGTTTCACGAATATTGGCCAGGAATTTGTTACCGAGGCCTTCTCCTTTGCTGGCCCCCTTTACCAAGCCTGCAATGTCAACGATTTCAACAGTTGTAGGAATAATACGCTGTGGTTTATCAA
>DATBXH010000821.1:0-3026 GCA_036514375.1 Bacteroidales bacterium
TTCGGCGCATTAAAGATAATTCTTTGGGCATTGATTATTCGTGCGCCGAAGAAACCTTTTAACCATGTTATTTCTACAATTATGCAACATCTACGATGTTGTTCTTTAATTACTTCGTAATATTAACCTGACGGCTATGCCTTAAGGGGTTGGGGTTAAATCAAAGTATTTGAAATAATCTCTCACTATGACATAAAACCTTAAGATCAATGCTTTATAAACCTTAGCTTGACGGCTATGCCCGGAGGGGTTCAATGTTTATAGAAATAAATGGCGACAAAAGGAATACGACCCCAGCCGGGGTCGAACATTTCATCTCATTTGCATTTCTATACACATGCAATCCCCCCGGGATTAAAAAATACTTAAAAATCAAACTATGGCCGATACCTTTTCTCAAATCTATATTCAAATTGTTTTTGCAGTACAAAACCGCGATGCCCTTATCCAACCCACATGGGAAGAGGAATTATATAAATACATTACCGGCATAGTACAAAACAAGGGACAAAAAATGTTGACTATTAACGGTATCGCAGACCATATCCATTTTTTCATTGGCATAAAACCCACATGTTGCTTATCCGATTTGGTCAGGGAAATTAAAAAATCATCGAATACATTTATAAAAGAAAAGAGATTTACCCAGTTCAATTTTCAATGGCAGGAAGGGTTCGGGGCTTTTTCGTACAGTCATTCCCAACTTACGGATGTTATCAGGTATATCGAAAACCAAAAAGAACATCATAAAAAACACAATTTTAAAGAAGAATACCTTGCTTTTTTGAATGCTTTTGAGATAGAATTTAAAGACGAATATTTGTTTAACTGGATTGAAATGGAATCAATGCACTGAGCATGTATATAAAAAAAACAGCCACACCGTCACGGTTTGGCTGTTTAAACCTAAATTAAAAGTCTTATTTTAAGACTTGCTGTATTTTATTCCGAAAAAATCAAAGAGAGTCTGGTAATTTTTTTCTGTTACGTCAACATGTAACTGGTCGCCCCGGTAAACTACGTAGTAATCTACTTTTGAAACTCCCAAATAAGCACCGGTGGCTTTATCAACACCCTCTACGTATTTGGAATACTTATAAAGTTTCAGACCAGCGCGGGTAGTAACAAATTCCATAAACGAATGTTTATTCGTAATTTTATTATTCACGTACACAGGAAGCTTCTCGTAAATTTTCCCGTTTAACGTATACATTTTAACTTCCGATATTGGAATGACTACTTTTTTACCATTTTCGAGTGTCGCTCTAATTACCTGGGTGCCAATCTGGATCTTCTTGAAATAAAGTTTTTCGCCGGTAGAAACCATATAATAGTTTTCACCAAGGCCAGCTGCAAAACCTGATAAACTCATCATCAGAACGGTTAAAATAAGTACTAACTTTTTCATGATAATTTCCTCCTAGATTATTTATGTTTTTATATTGCCTTGAATTCTGATGTAAAAGTATTCCAGGAAAACCTGGTCCTAAAATGAAATCGATGACATTGTAAAACAAATCGTTATAAGCTGTTACCTATCGCTTAAGTGCTTTCACCGACCGGAAAGGGCAAGTCAGCGATTGTTTTTCCAGTTTTCCATGGTAATGCTTACATTTGATAAAATTTGAAAGCTATGCGCTTAAAATTGAAAGTATTAGGGCCATTGATTGGGGCATGCAGTCTGCTATTTGGACAGCATGAGGAGCTGACATTCAGAAATTTTGGTATTAAAGAAGGATTATCGCAAAGTACCATTACATACATTTTCCAGGATAAGAAAGGATTTCTCTGGTTCGCAACGTCCGACGGACTTAATAAATTTGATGGTTACAGTTTTACTACCTATAAAAATAATTACCTGAATACGAACAGTCTTTCTGATAGCTGGGTAAATTTAATAACAGAAGATTCGGATAACAACTTATGGATGTTCACCGCCGACCGAAACATTAACGTACTGAACCTCTGCTCGCAAAAGATAACCAGGTTTGTGCCGGGTAAAGACGAACTACAAAGCTTTCCGCCATTTGACAAGGGTTTCTTTATTCAGGAGGATAGCCATAAAAATGTTTGGATTTCAACAAATTCGGGAATTTTAAAATTTGATAAAAAAATAAAAAAGTTTACGGTTTACCATCATCACTTAATAGCACCCATTAATCGTAAAGAAGACTTTATATTTTATATGTTTGAGGACTCCAGGGGTCTTCTTTGGTTTGCAGCTACCGATGGGTTATATCAATACGATAACAAAACCAGTTATTTCAAAAAGTTTCAGAATCAATCATCCGGCCTTTTATCTGCCAAAATAATTAAAATCGAAGAGGATAAATCTCATATGTTATGGGTGATAACCTCAAAGGGTTTAAATTTATATATTCCTCAAACAGATAGATTTATTTCATTCCCTTTCCCGGATAACTTTGATTTTGACTTAAAATCGGCATTTGTTTCCACTAAAATTGATCGCCAAGGCTTCATATGGATTGGCACAAACAAAGGACTTTATCGGTTCGACTCCGGAAATGGGCATTATTATCTTTACCATAGTAAACCAAAAGTTAAAGGAACTCTTTCGAATACATCAGTTACCAGTATTTTAGAAGACAAGTCAGGAACTATTTGGATTGGAACACAAAACGGATTAAACAGATATAATCCGGTATCCGACAACTTTGATTCATACTATTCGCCTGAGAATAATGCCAGCAACGACATTACCAACATTTTAGAAGATAAAAACGGCGACATCCTTACCATAGGAAAAATGGAGCCCGCCAAGGGGGGGTATTTAAGCATGTTAAACACAACAACAGGTATACTCGAAACCCAATTAAGCAATAAATGTAACCGAAACAGTATTGCCTCCTCTTTTGTTTACCAGCCTTTTACTGATCGATCAGGCGACATCTGGCTGTGCACTTTTGGCGATGGAGTTGTTCAATATATTCCACAATCCAGGAAGTTCGAATATTATCCTTCAATAGCAGGCAATTCAAATTTACTGGGGGGAAGCTCAGTTTGGG
>DATBXH010000822.1:0-6997 GCA_036514375.1 Bacteroidales bacterium
ATGGTTGCTTGTTATGTTGTGACGATCTAAAACTTGCTCCAAGCACCAGGTTTCCTTTGTAGGAAACTGTGTCCCAGTTATTCCAATGCAAATTCATGGAAATGGAATCATTTCGGGCCACAGCATCCAATGAGAAGTTCTGCAGATCTATTTGGTTACTAAGTTTAAGGTCGTTACTGCCGGATTGTATCGAAAAGGTATTGTTTACTGTCCTTCCATTAAGGGAAACATTATACCATTTCTTGACATTATGCTGTAAAAGAGGTACAAATAAGTCGAAGTTCAAATAATTTTGAGAAGGATTATAAGTCCCTTCAAGTTTCGAATCCTTTGATATATATAGTCCTGGAACAAAAAAATCGGTCAGCTGGCGTGTGTTTTTAAACTCGACCTCAAACTTGAAATTATTATTACTTGGACTGACCTCCGGGAAGTTTGCGACTGTGGAAGGCAAGTAATGCCGGAGAAGGGCAATAAATGAGTTTCCTAATTCTTTAAATTGGTAAGTTCCCCAGACTTCAGCATCCGCAAGATCAGAACGAAGTATAATGCGGTTTGTATCCTTCACTGTTTTTGTAAACAGGAGAAAGTCATTTATCTGGATTTCTTTACCTGACCTTCGTAAGGTGGAATTCCAAAGCTTTATTTCTCCGTTAAGGTTATCGATATTACTCCCTTCAAAATCAGCCGTTGCATATAGTGACACAAAAGCACTTGTGTCCTTTTTTTCGAAATTTAAATCGTGCAAATCTGCTCTTCTTACATTGGCCTTGAAATTAAACTTCGGCACCTTATCCGACAAATCTACCTTTCCCAGAAAGTCGAGATTTATATTAGGATCTTCGATGGATAGCGAACCATCATATTTATTGTCGGACAACATCCCGTCAATTTTGATATTCTGGTAATTATAATTGTTAAATTCAATATTATTGACTACCCCATCAAGCTGAGCATGTGTATTACTGTGTTTCCCGGCATTCCCGTTAACCATAGCATTTAGCGATATCCTCCCAAGAATGTCCGATTTGTCTATAAATTTTCCAATATCGAATTGATTCGCTTTTAACCGTCCGTTAAAACTAAAATAGCTCGCCGTATCAGGTCGTAAGGAAAGGTCAGATTCAATATCACCAAGGTTTGATGATATTTTCCCATATGCTACAAAATCATCAAAGAATCCTGTGAATTTGCCTTTATAGGTTAGATATGTAATACGAGTGAAATTATCCGGCAATACAATTCGTCCGTTCGGATGATGAGGAAGTCTTATACTCTCAATGTCTTTGGGAGTAGTATAAAGGCTTTTAATATCCACGTGTAAGAACGATGATGCAACATCCGGAAGCCCGTTAATATCGGCATTGGCCTTTATTCTTGTATGGTTACCATATTGAATCTCTATATCCCGTCCCTTTAAATCTCCGAATCTACCATAAAATGTTCCGGCAACCTTAGCTTTTAAATGATTATCTTTCAATAATGGTAAAAAATAAGCAACATCATCGGTTGAAATTTCAGAAGGGTTCAACCCGATAGTCAGTTTTACCTTTTTACCAAAAACGCCTGTTTTGAATTCTCTCGTATTGTTAAAGCTAAAATGGACCTCATCCGCATCAATATCACTTTTATGTGTAAGAATACTAATATTATTGAAAATCATATTCTCCTTATTGATTTTGAACCTGGCAGAGAGCTTTTCGAGGTCAAATCCGGAATGATCCTTTGCAGAAAGCATTTTGATATTCATGCTTACACCCCGATCGATGCGAAAGTTTGTTGCTCTGATGTTAAGGGGACTAAGATGAAGATCGGCGAAATTAATACCATAATCTTTGGGCGCGTAATAGTATGATTTTAAAGAAAAATCTGCGTCTTTTAAGGCAATCTCACGAATGGATACGATCATTGGATGTGCAGCCGGAGTTGTGTCTTTGGCTTCTAACTTATTAATAATAAACTGAAAGTTAATGGTACCGACCGAATCGACATAAAAGTTAATGCGTGGCCTGGTCATGGTGACTTTCTTAAATTCGAGAAACCTTGATGATAAAGAAAAGGTATTCAGCTTTATTTCTAAACGCGGAGTGTAGAGAATAGTGTCATGTTGGGGCGATTGTACACAGAAGTTCTCTAAAACGATATTATTAAGAAGGTCAATCCTGGCCGCGCTCATGGTAACGGGAGCTCCAATAAATCCGGATATTTTTGCCGAGACCCGATTCACAATCAGATTTTGTACACCTCTTTGCTGGATAATAATATATCCTACAGTTGGCAGGGTGAATACTGCCAAAAAGACTATCAATAATATTTTGGGTAATTTTTTGATACTTTTGCGAATTAATTAAGCAACACAAAAAAACAAAAAATAAGTTGTATTTCCACGTAAATTAGCACTCAATGAGCATCATAATTTTAGGGATCGAATCATCTTGTGACGATACATCCTCTGCTGTTATCCGTGATGGAATTCTCCTTTCCAATGTAATTGCCAATCAGGAAGTTCATCGGCTCTATGGCGGTGTTATTCCGGAACTGGCTTCCCGTGCTCATCAGCAAAATATTATTCCTGTTGTTGACAGGGCTATTAAATTAGCTGGTATCCGGATGGACGAAATAGATGCCATTGCTTTCACCCGCGGACCCGGATTGATGGGCTCTTTACTGGTTGGTACCTCATTTGCAAAAGGCCTTTCCCTCGCTTTGGGAAAACCTCTGATTGAAATAAACCATCTGCAAGGCCACATTCTTGCCAATTTTATTCTAGAAAAAGACACAGCAAACCGCGTGCCGCAATTTCCATTTCTTTGTCTTTTAGTTTCAGGAGGCCATACTCAACTTGTGCTGGTTAAGGACTATCTTGATATGGAAATTATAGGACAAACCATTGATGATGCTGCAGGAGAAGCTTTTGATAAATGCGCTAAGATAATGGGTCTGGCTTATCCGGGTGGACCAATTATTGATAAACTTGCAAAAGAGGGAAACCCTGACGCTTTTAAATTTTCCAAACCAAGAATTGAAGGTTATGATTTTAGTTTCAGTGGATTGAAAACATCCTTTCTTTATTTTTTAAGGGATCAGATGAAAGAGAATCCTGATTTTATCGAAGAACGGAAAAAGGATCTGTGTGCATCGCTTCAAAAGACGATAGTGGATATTTTATTGGATAAATTAATGAAGGCTGCAAAAGAACTAAAGGTGGACGAAATAGCTTTAGCGGGAGGCGTTGCTGCAAATTCCGGCTTACGTAATGCCATTACTCATTACGGACAAACGCTTCATTGGAACACTTATCTGCCAGCATTCAAATTTACTACTGATAATGCTGCCATGATAGCAATCACAGGTCTTTATAAGTATCAGAAGAATGAGTTCTCCACTCAGGATATTGTTCCGGTAGCGAGGATCAATAAACTTATATAGAAGTTAATCCTCCTGATGATTTGCAACAGTTTGCATCGCATGATTATAAATTTTATCAAATGCACCGTCCAAAAGAGGGTTAACATTCCTGCATCCTTCTACTACACGTTCCGACCATTCAAAATATTGTCTTTTCCTCCGGTTCGACCATGTTAAAGGTAGCGCTAGAATATCTTCGATATTTGAGATTTTATCTGCAATCTTTATTTTTTTTGCATCGGCAGATAAAGCGGGTGCTTTCTTGATCTGAAAGCGTTTCCGGTCGTCGTAAGTAAGCGACATGTCGTCAGTAACCTCCAATACAAGATTCGTAATCCTATCGCCAAATGCTTCACGCATCTCCAGTTCCGTAGTGTCGGTATCTTCCAATATATCATGCAGCAAAGCAGCTGAAAGGAGTTCGGTATCTTTCTCCTGACCTACGTTGTAAAGCAAATGAGCGACTTTAATCGGATGATTTATATAAGGAATCTGATCGCAACCCTTTCTTCGTTGTGATTTGTGTTTTTCGGCGGCAAACTTTAGCGCGGTTAAAAATACTCCAAACATCATGTTGAAATTTACACGTCCGAAGTTATAAAAATATCCCAATAATCATATATTATAAGACTTTATATATCGATTAATGTTCTCAGTTTTATCACTGAACTTTGGTGACTATGTTACATTGCTACATTACAAAACCATTTTGCTACATAACAAAAAGGCTTTGATACATTACAAAACGATTCTGCTACATTACATAGAAGTTTTGCTACATAGCAAAATGATTTTGATACATTAAAAAACGATTTTGTTACATAGCAAAATGATTTTGTTATATTACAAAGAAGCTATGCTATATTACAAAACAATTTTGATACATTACATAGGAGCTATGTAATGTAGCGCAGCGGCTATGTAACATTGCAAAATAAATTTGCTTCATTACAAATGGCTTTTGTTGTATTTGTCCAAATTTAATCAGGTTCAATATTTGCAACGTTCGATATTTGACATGTGACATTAAAGAATTGTGATGTGTTCTGTTTTAAGAGAATTGTTGAAAATATTGTTAATAAACAAATCAGTAAACCGTTATATAAAATACAAAATATTGTATTTTTAACTCATTATTTTTCAAGATGGAGAATCTTTTGATAAAGGGGACCAGCCGAACCCCGGAAGTAGATTTTAACATCGATGGTCATATACGGATTAAAGGCCGTTCCATCCCTGAAGATGCCGGATTGTTTTATAACCATCTGTATTCTTGGATATTTAGATATTGCCTGAATCCTTTACCTGAAACAGTAGTTAACCTTGAACTTGAATATATGAATAGTGGTTCTGCTAAGTCTATTCTTCAGATTCTGCGGGAACTATCGGGCATAACGCACAACGGAGAATATAAGCTTTGCATAAACTGGTATTATGAGTTAGGTGATGAGGATATGTTTGAGAAAGGAGAATATTTCCAGGCTATATTAAGACACAATTTTGTATTTATCGAAACTGACTAGCATCAGTTTGAAAACTCAAGAAAATTATTTAATACATCGAACAATACTTCCTGATTGAAAGGTTTGGTCATATAATGATCGCAACCTGCTTCAAGACATAATTTTTTTTCATTCTCCATAGCATAGGCCGTTTGAGCAACAATAGGTACCTCACGTCTGATCCGTTTGATTAATCGTGTTGCATCGAATCCGTTTATACCTGGCAATCGCATATCCATTAATATGATATCGATATGAGCCTGTGATTGACAAATTTGAATTGCTTCTTCGGCTGTAACTACACGCAAAAGGTTTATACCGGTACTTTGAAGTAGTTCATTAATATAAATGTAATTAACATCTTCATCCTCTACCAGAAGAAGCGTTTTTCCTTCCCAGTTAATTTCGCGCATCCGACTCATTTTGAATTCATAAGCATCCATTTGAGGAATATGATCGTTTTGTTTGGCAGGTAATGTGAAATAGAAATTCGATCCTATGTCGGGTGATGTTTCTACCCAGATCTTTCCTCCTAAGAGTTCGACCAGCCCCTTTGAAATAGCCAGTCCTAAACCCGTACCTTCTTTCTTTTTGGAAGGGCAGCCGGCCTGCTTAAACCTGTCAAATATAACCTTTACCTCATCTTCTGCTATGCCGATTCCCGTGTCTTTTACATAAAACAAAACATTAAGATCTTCTACAGTGTAACCAAATTCAATAATTCCTTTTTCTGTAAATTTTAGCGAGTTGTTTATCAGGTTGCTGATTATTTGACGAAGCCTGAACGGATCAGTTTCGATGTATCTCTGACCATTGGCAGGATGAGATTCTCTTATCTCAATGTGTGCTTTATCTCGCCTTATCTTTTCTCCCTGGTAGAAATCCAGTAAATCTACCAGCATGTTCTGCAAATCAACTGTAGAAGGCTCTATATTGATCTGTCCGGCTTCTATCTTAGCTATATCAATGATGTCGTTTATAAGGCTGAGCAAAAGTTTGCCACTATTGTTAATAATATGTAGATACTCAATTTCTTTATCCCGTGGAAACTCTCGTAATTCCATTAAATTCGCAAAGCCAAGAATGCCATTGATTGGCGTTCGTATTTCATGAGACATATTGGCCAAAAATGTCGATTTCAATTTATCCGCCTGTTCTGCTTTCTCTTTTGATTTTCGGAGTTGCTCCTCAGATAATTTGTATTGCGTAATATCTCTGGAAATACCTACGAGTTGAGCAATTTTGCCGGATCCGTCTTTAACACCAATCATCGTGGTGGAGTACCATAAGTCTCCGTTTGCGGTTTGTAATTTCTTCTCATTATTAAGAATAGAAATTCCCGAATTCAAAATTGCCTCATCCGTTTCAAAGAAACCTTCTGCTGTTTCCCTGGGAAAAATGTCGAATACCGTTTTGCCAATTAAATCCTCCGGATTCGAAATATTTACGGCCCGTGCAAGGCTCTTGTTTACCCGAATGAATCGTCCCTGTCTGTCTTTGATATAGATTAGATCGGGGACATTGTCGATAATAGCCTGGAGAACATCTCGCTCCGAAAATAGACGGGTTTCGATTTGTTTTTTTTCTGTGATGTCCATCAGTGTTCCGATGATTTTTACATCTTTTTCATTTTCCGGGCTTTTATCAATCCTGCCGGTGCAGTTCACATATTTGGTTTTGGCCGTGGCTGTATTAATTCTGAAATTTATATTAACATTATTTCCATTTTCTATAGCCTCAGTAAAACGGTTTTTTACCATTTCAACATCATCAGGATGCAGAGAATGCTCGCATTCTTCCATGGAAGGGGGCTGAAGCTGGGGATCCCGTTCTAAAATTAAATTCATTTCGTTTGACCAGTGTGAAATACCGGTGACCAAATCAATTTCAAAAATTCCGAAATGAACATTCTTCTCTGCTTCTTCCAGTTGTTTTTTACTTGAACTAAGTTCACGTTCACGATTTACATTATCCGTGATGTCCGAATTTGTTAAAAGTATCGTCTCAACCTGATTCGGAGTACTTGTTTCGGGAACAAAAACGGCTTCGAAATATTTGGTGCCTATAGGGCTATTGAAGGTATAATT
>DATBXH010000823.1:0-4466 GCA_036514375.1 Bacteroidales bacterium
TATCTTGATGAGTTCTGTTATCGCATCAACCGTTCCCAGATGAAAGGGGATATTTTCAACAATCTTATCAGGAGAATGGTTGCGGCTGATAAAATGTATCAGACAGAATTAATATGTAGTTAAATGATGACCTCTAAAAAATAGTATAACAGAAGTTATTGATATTGAATTTAAACTACCTAAGAATTGAAGTGTAACCCAATAAATATTAATATTGAAATTACATCCGACTGTAGCTTGAATTGTAAATATTGCTATAATCATTGGAAAGTTGCAAACAAAGGTTATTATTCTAATTCTTACAAAAGAGCATATCGGTTATTGAAACATTTATTCAAAAGTTCTGATGTCGATACCATAACTTTTACTGGGGGAGAGCCTTTTTTGAGTGAAAGATTTGAAGAAATTGTACTTTATACACGTTTGAAGAACAAAAAGGTAAATATAATTACCAATGGAAATTCAAGTACAGATAAACAATTAGAAAGGCTTATAAAAATGGGCGTTCAATTGTTTGAACTACCATTTCATTCAAAACGTCCGGACGTACATGATTCCATGACAAGTGTTAAGGGTTCTTGGCAGAAATCGCTTGATTCAATTGTATCAATAATGCAAAATAAAGGGTATGTAGTTCCAGTAATTGTAATTACAAAACTTAATTTCCTATATATTGAGGAAACGATCGAATTTTTACATGATCTTGGTTTACGAAGAATTATGGTGAATAGGTTCAATATAGGAGGCAATGGAATAAAAGCAAAAAATGAATTACTTATAACTACCAAAGATTTAAGAGAAACTTTTACAAAAATTAATTTACTTGCTTTGAAATTTGAGTTGATTGTTTCATCAAATGTGTGTACTCCTTTTTGTCTTTTAAATCCAAAAGATTATCCTAACATTGAATTTGGTTCATGTCCATCTAATGTTTTTTACAGGCCTTTAACAATTGATATTGAAGGAAATTTAAGGCTTTGTAATCATTCTCCGGTAATTGCCGGAAATATTTTTAAGGAAGATATGAATGATATTTTAAATTCAGAATATGTGGCAAAATGGACTGATTTAAAGCCTTCCTATTGTGCGGAATGTGATAAATTTGAAGTTTGTTTAGGTGGATGTAGAGCTGCATCAGAACAAATGAATCAAACATTATCAGATGTTGATCCGATTTTGCAATGAAAAATGTCAAGTTGCCAACACGCGTCACTGTTGCACAACTCAAAAAGATCTTAATTTTGATTAATTGAGTGAGACGGTTGAAAATAAAAACTAATAAAATCAATACTTTCAAATGAGGTTTTTGGGTAAAAACGAATTAAAAGATGAAAAAACGTAGTTGTGCAACAAGCACACGGTATTAAAAAAAAGAAATGAGAAGCATTCGGATTTTAATTATTTTATTGTTTATTATTTCCTGTACAAGGACTAATAAAAAAATTGAACACTATGTTATTGAGATTAGAGATCCTAAATTGTATACTTTATCAGATACATTAGAATATTCTGATTTTAACGTTATTGTAGATTATGATAATAAACATAGTTTTTTTAATTCAATTGATTCAATTTTTTCGCGGAGATATCTTGATGGAATAAGAGATACAAATGTATACCTTGATTTATCTGAAAAGAAAAAGGCATATAATGTAATTAAGAAATATGATTTTTATAGTTTACCAAATGTGATAGAAGAAGGTGGAGATGAATATACATGTGTAAGTCCGTCTTCTTCAATAGAAATTACTATAGTAATTGGGAAAAATCAAAAAAGTGTTTTTTATAGTGGAAGTTGTAGTATTAAAGATAAACAGATTGATTATCGATTTAATAATATAACAAAAGTGATAAGTGAGATCATCTTTAATAAGAAAGAAATTGTTAAAATGAAAAGATCAGATATTATAGCCTTATAAAATTAAGGCCCCTGCTCAGCGTAGCGTCCCGCTAAGTTGCTTTAATCAGGCCTCCGGCCAATTCATTTTCCGCCTGATATAGTATTTACCGTTTAGCTGGGAAAACACAGCAAACCTCCGGCTTTCAAAAATAATTAGCTCACCCTGTGCATAAAAATCGCGAAGATACGGTTCACCCAATCTGACTTTTTCATATCTTGGATGTCGAAAACCGATTGACAACGATAACTATAGATGCAACGCTAACTGTTATGAAGAAAACAAGGACAGACCAAAACACAGATGACAGAATCCGGGATAGATATAAATGGGATGTAGACGATGGAGGATTATACAGGCTAAAACAAGGTATACCGTAAATACTGCGGGTATATAGATGTTGGCAGCAATGCAAATATCGCTTGGAAGCTAAACAACCACTAATTTAATAAACAAAAATATGGAGCAAATCTACAAAGAGACATTTAAAAATTTGATAATAAATCCTCAGAAAGCTTTTTCAATAATTATTGAGAATAAATTAGATAAATATGAAAAAACGTGGATTTCAGGGTTGTCTTTTCCCTCATTAATATCATCTATTTTTTTGATAGCACATTTTTTAGGTTTTAAGATTGGTGGATATATCAGTGTGTTTTTAATTGCGATTTTGATAACACCCATTTTCCCTTTTGTTGTTCTTCTTGTAGGTAAATGGATGAATGGGAAAGCCACGAAACCTGAAATTAATAGCATCTTTTCATATGGAAGGATTCCATTATATTTTTCAATAATAATTTATTTCTCATGTATATTCGTTTGCGGATTTAATACTCACACCAATCTTGATAATATTAATATCTATAGGTATGGCAACGTATCGTATTATCTATATGTGATAGGATGTTATATGGATATTGCCCTTGTGTTATTGACTTTATTGTACCTGATTATTGGATTTTCAATTGCTCAGAGATTTTCAATATTGAAAAGCGCTTTAAATGTATTATTAGCTTCTATATTAATTGGAGTTCCTCTTGCTTTTATAAGGATTTTAATAAGATTATTTTAATACATGCACAGCTGCCAATAAGCTTTAAAAACATTAGGGTTTCAGTGGTTTGCTGGGTGCATCGCTTGCCGGCAAGGTTCTTATCGGTTGATAAGTTCGCAGCTCCGAACTTCCCAACATTTCATGCCGACGAACGTTGGCGGCATTTAAAAACACTCTCTATGAAAGTTGATCTCGAAAAATATGATTTAGTTTCAAAGATATCGTTAGGTGTCGATTTGAGATTAATTTTTAAAAATCAATATGACCAAAATGAGAGGAAAGTATTGCAATTGGATAATGTTGCCGGATTCATTGATTTAATTAACACAAAGAAGTTAAAATGGCTGAGAGTCGATGATTCCGGTTCTTATAGTTTTGATTTGTCAATGCGATTAAAACGTCCAGAGATTAAGGATTATAAAGAAGTTTTTTTATTCACTGATTCAGAATGTAATAATTTCAATTTTAGAGCAGCAGCACAGCAAGCTGAATTTCGTGATTGGACAGAAAAAGATAAATGGTTAAAGTAAATGCAAATTGAAGTAATTAACAGCTGGATTATTCAAGGGCAAGGGATAATTGCTGAACTCAAATACCTCGGTGCTGGCTTAGAAAAAGGGACTCGATTAATCTCTGATCAATCGGACAATGAATGGATAGTTAAAGGTCGATTGATTTTTGATCACATTGCTGATAATCAGAAAAAATTTCATAACGAGACAGAGATTTCGATGCATTTTGATTTTAACCCCAAAGAGAATGAAGATGCATCCGGAAAAAGATTGCTTGAAAATGAAAGTCAGGGAATTTACCAATACTTGATTGAGCCAAATGACCATAATGAAAAACCGAAACAATTTGAGATGTTAAAAATAAAAAAATAAACGCCGTACAATATCGCATATATTTTATTGGGGTTGAATTGTTAACTGTAAGGGCTTTGCTCCTATCTAAGGTTTTTGTACCGTGATAGTGAATCGCTTCGTAGCTCCCCAACGAAACATATTCGCAACGTTAGCGCCTATTTTTAAAAAAATCCCGCGAGTGCCAATTAAACAAGGTGAAAATTGGGATTGATCAAAAAAATTGTGGATTTTTAGGTGCATATAACAACTTGAATAATTGATTCATTAAACTTGATTTGATTGCAAAATGAAAAATGGAGCAAGACCGATCTTAAAATGGATACTTATTACTTTCGGACTAAGCTGTGCAGCTTTTCTTATATACTATTTTTTCATAATATTCCAATATGCATCTATTCCAAGAAATACAACCAAAGAGATAACACAACTCGAATGCAACGGAACTATTTCAAGTATTAAATTCACAGAGTCATATTTGTCAACTGTGACAATTAGACAAGGAAAGGATTCGGTGGAATTTGTTTTTCCCAAATGCCAAGATTCAGCTACTTTTTTTGAATTTATCAAAATTGGAAACAAAATAAAAAAAGAAAAAGGAAGCTTAAGGGTTGCTATAACAAAGCAAACAACCGGAGAAACAAAGGAATT
>DATBXH010000824.1:0-3335 GCA_036514375.1 Bacteroidales bacterium
GGTTTACCCGACGATTACCTTCAAATCAGGTTACCTGGCTGAAGGAATATCCTTTTTCGTTGATTATAGGCAACCCGCCCTATGGGAAATACCACAATAAGTACAGTTCCTACTTTCCAACGCCAAAGATGCCCCAGATTGAGCAGTTCTTCATGTATTACGGGTTGCAACTGCTCAAACCGGGAGGCCTGCTTATCTACTTGACCAGCTCCAATTTCTTGCGGAACGGGATTACCTACAATAGGGCAAAGGATGAGATCGGGAAGTATGCAGAGCTGGTTGATGCTTACCGGTTGCCTCCTGTATTTCGGTTTTCCGAAGTCCCGGTGGATATTATTGTTTTAAAAAGAAAGTGATATGGCAAAGAATGATTTGGAATACCAATTGCGCCTTGAAATAAAGGAACAATTGAGCAAGGTAACAAAAGCGAATAGCCCAAATGTCTTTGCGGCTATTTATAATCCCAATGGCAGCCTGAATGTGAATGGTTATGCCCGCATTGAAGGTAAGTTGGTACAGAAAATCATTGCAGGTCAGCTCACCCCTGCGGCTGCCATCCCGCAACTGGAACAGGAACTTGATTTGATGTGATGGATGGGCGCACACCTTCATATTACAGGGCAAGGCTTGATACGTTCCGGCACTTTATCAAAGATGAACTTCCGGGACATGCGCAATATGACACAGGCAAAAAGAACAGCCCCCTGGAATTATTGAAGCAAGGTTTTATTCATCCGGATTTGAAGGAACGGTTTGAGAGCCGTGCTGAGAGCTTTGCAAAGCTTGGAATCAAGGTGTCAGAAGCACCGCTCACATTTGCTGAACTATGTTCTTTTAATACATGGTTTGCCATTCACCCTGAAAAGGTGGCAGGAACGGAAGCAGTTACAACAAGTATAAACTTCCCGATAACCATTAAAGGAACAAAAGAGGATATTGAACGAACCATTTCAAAAGGAATAGAGAAAGATAAGGATAAGCGCATCCGAATCGCACAGGCAAAGGCAACCGCAAAGCTTAAAATTCTGAATCTGTTAAAATTGAATTCATGAAGTCAAACGTATTATCAGGCATAGACAGGCTGGCAGGCTTGGGCTACCTTCGTCCAGGGTTGCGCAAAGCTATTTATGATAATAGGTCAGTTGTTGAAAAAGTTTTAAAACAATCGCAAAACCTTTCGGGGTTGGGTTTTGTGGAGGGCAAAAAGGTTTCGTTCACCGATGTGGTTAAGATGTATAATGCAGGCATCAGCGAAGCCGAAATCAAAGCATGGGTTTGGTACAAGCGCAAACAGGGCGTTCCCATGACCCACTGGAATAAAATCTACAAAATTGCAGATAGTGACCTGTCCACTTTGGTAAAGGCGGGGGCAATGTTTATTTGCGGAAAGGAGTTTATGCCCCTACCTATCTACTCCTTTGGTAATATGTACGACCGAAGAGACCAGCTATTACAGGATAAAGAACACATTACCAAAACTTACGGCAATGAAGTATTTGAAAACCACCTGAAAGTTATCACCGAGGCAATCCCCAAACAGTTAAGTGTAACCGAACCCGACCCTAAAGAACGTCCTATCATCATGGCCATTTCGGAATTGGTTCGTAACAAAGAGTTGTTGAGTATCCGTTCGGTTCGCCCGGAATTCATGGACACCGAAAAAGCTGAACAACTCACCAAGGTAAACGGTAAAATATCCGTTAAAAGGGATTCGTCCAGTGCAAAATATAAGGTTATCCGTTTACGGTTTGATGGCGAAACTGATTATTCGTTGCGGGATGTATTCGTTAAATGGTTATATACCTTGCAACAAGCCGACTTTGATAAAAGTAATGCTATTGATATTGCAGAATATTATATCTACAGCAAACCCCTCAAAGACGATGAGATGACCTCCGACCAGAAAGCGGAGTTAAAAGTCAATGCCCGTAACGAAGGCGAAAAACTTTTCTCACGTTTCCTGCACGAAGTCCTTACCCCCGAAGACCAGAAACGCCTCGATGAAATCTGGAACCGCATGTACAACGCCCAGAGTGACATTAATCATAAGCGCGTCCCTGTGGGCTTTGAATGTTCATCCCGCTTTAAATCCGGCTTACTTCAGATAACACCTATTCAAAGGGAAGGTGTAGCCTTCTTTGAAGCTCTGGGTAGCGGTATCTGCGCTTTTGATGTCGGAAACGGAATATATCAATATTTACGGTTGTTACGGGATTTTTAGTAACATTTTAGAAACATTCGCTTTGGGGTGGATTCAATTCCCTAATGCAACACAACTTACACAAAACCCGAAAAACTTAAACTTTTTCTTCTTAGATCAAATTTTCGCTTCGGTGAAATACAAAGTTACAAATGTTAAAACTCGGAACCAATATTTCCTTAAAAATTATTTGAAAAAGCCATACTTTAGAAAAATAAAACTTATTATTACATTTAAAATAAGAGGCCAATAATTAAATTTGTTACATGAAAAGACATAATCAATATATTGATATTGAAATAGATAAATTAACAAATTCCATTGAAAACCGTATAACAGGCGATAGTTTCCCAACGGATGTATCTCTTATTACCAATAATGATCTAAAGCACATTACAAAGAAAAATGGATGGGTATTCAATTGGAAAGTTGAATATGACCGACCCGATAGAGACGTATATAAAGTAACCATTGTTAATAATCCCACAATAATTCAGGGCTTGGTTAGTTTAAGCGAAAAAACGGATCATGTGTATATGCACCTCATTGAAAGCGCACCATTTAACAAAGGTAAAAACAAAATATACATGGGGGTACCAGGTAATCTTGCGGCATTTGCCTGTAAACTGTCTTTCCAAAGAGGATATGAAGGTTTTATATCATTTACAGCAAAAACGCAACTGATAAAGCATTATCAGAAAACATTAGGCGCTATCCATGCCGGCGGCCAATTAATGATAATAGACACGGCTTCGGCATTATTTTTGATTGATAAATATTTTAAATCATAATATTATGGGCTTGATAAAAGAACCTTTAGACGTTGATTTTTATGTTGACCCCCGTCCTTTAACCAAGGATGAAGAGCTTTCTATAAGTAAATTTATAAAGGCTTATAAAGCAAAATCGAAAAAACAGACATTAAGAGGGGTAAAAACCAGGAAAACCCAAAAAGCAAAGGTGTAGCACAATAATATTTGCTTGTCTGACTTAAATTTAGAAATGAGTTTTCTTAGGGCATCTGCTCTTGGAATGATTAGAACAAGGGATGCCAGTTATAACCAGCATCCCTGACCATTCCAGTCGGACAGATTATTCCCTGACAGGTTGCTCTCCAGCAGAGCCTGTTTCCGCT
>DATBXH010000825.1:0-2721 GCA_036514375.1 Bacteroidales bacterium
AGAACAAAGTGTTTATCCATGGAACCATTTCAGGTGAAGCGCTTTCTGAGGCGTATGTGACTTCCGACTTATTTGTGCACCCTTCCGAATTTGAAACGTATGGTATGGCACTGGCCGAATCATTGGCCCATGGTGTTCCAGTGGTTGCTTCAACAGGAGGAGGTATTTGTAAAACTGTTCCGGCAAAAATGGCGCAGTTTTTTAAACCAGGCGATGTATATGGTTTGCAGGCAATACTGGAAGAATTATTTGAGAACTCTGAACTTTATAAGCGACTGTATACACAAGCATTGACTTATCACGAACACGTTCAATCCTGGCAGAAAAGTTGCGATTTATTTGAAAAAGCCATTCGTGTTGATAATTAAATCATTTAACCTATGCTCAAAACAGTGTGCATTTTTTGTGCATCAAGCAGTCGTATTGACCGTGAATATTTTGATGTAGCCTTTCAATTGGCTGATGTTTGCTCGGATAATCATATTCATGTGCTATACGGAGGAGGAGCTGTTGGATTGATGGGGGCTCTGGCAGACAGGGTTATTGAAAAGAAGGGCAGGATTACCGGGATTATTCCCGGATTTATGAAAGAATTGGAATGGGCACACGAAGAAGTGAGCGAAATGATTGTGGTTGAGGACATGCGCGAACGTAAAAAACGTATGATTGAGAATGTCGATGCAGTTGTTGCTTTACCAGGGGGAGTAGGTACATTGGAAGAACTGTTGGAAGTTATTACCCTGAAACAACTGGGCAGATTTCATAAGCCGATTGTCATTATCAATACCAAAGGATTCTATAATTCCCTGATGACTTTGTTTGATGAAATGATAGAAAAGCAATTTATGCATGATTTAAACCGTCAAATATGGACGGTCATTGATTCGCCGTTGCAATTGTTACAAGCAATAGAAAATGCCCGGCAATGGGATGCTCGTTCTATCAATAAAGGGAGGCTGTAATGAATTATTGGTTTTGATGATAGCTAACGAAGGTGCTTAGCTATATTTCCGGGATTTTACAATCTCCATCCAATCAGCAATACATCGTCAACTTGTGGGTTATTACCCTTCCAGGTTTCAAAAAAATCTTCCAGCTTTTGTTTTTGCTCCGGTATAGGATATTTGCTTATTCCCAATATCATTTCTTTAAAGGGTCCCACTTTAAGCTTTTTGCCGTCCTTCCCTCCGAACTGGTCGGCAAAGCCGTCTGAAAACAGGTAGATCGTATCTCCGGGTTTAATACTTATTTGATGATTTGTAAATGCTTTGTCAAAACCTGGCGCCAGACCTATGGCAAACCGGTTAGCCCGTACCTCAATTAACTCTTCATTTCGTATGATCCACAAAGGATTGAATGCTCCGGAATATTCTAATGATCTGTTGATTTCGTCATAGCAAACCAGAGCAATATCCATACCATCATGTATTTGGTTGTCCTTGTGGTAATGATGCAGCGTCTGTGCTACTTCTTCGTCAAGCCTGTCGAGAATTTCGGAAGGTTGGGTTATTCCCAGTTCTTTTATTATATTATTCAGCGAATTATATCCGATAATTGACATAAATGCACCCGGGACACCGTGTCCTGTGCAATCTACAGCTGCAATCCAGTGTTTACGTTCGTTACTCATAAACCAGAAAAAGTCGCCGCTTACAATATCTCTTGGGCGAAACATCACAAACGTATTTTCGATAGAAAGTTCCGGCGGAAGCAAGGCATTTTGAATACGACTTGCATATAAGATGCTGTCCGTAATATCTTTGTTTTTATTTGCCAGTTCCTGGTTCACTTTCACTACTTCGGCCGTACGTTCGCGTACCTTACCTTCAAGTATTTCTTTTTCTCTGATCAGTGCACGTTCGCGAATTTTGATGTATACAATAATGATCATAAGCCCCAGTAAAATGCAAAGCGAAATAAACCAGGAAGTTTGATAAAAAGGGGGACCGATCTGAAAAGTGAATGTTGTTGGTTCGGAGTTCCATATACCCGAACTGTTCCGAGCCCGTACTTTAAAGGTGTAAGTATTGGAAGGCAATGCAGAGTAACGTGCTGAGGTTTCTTTGGTAACGGGTAGCCAGTCTTTATCTGCTCCTTCGAGCATCACCTGGTAAAGTACAGCTTCCGGGTTGGTAAGACAAATGCTTGCATAGTCAATAATAATGGCATTTTCATTGTATCTGAGTTTCATCCCGTTTTGTAGTTGCCTTTCTTCCAGATTTACCCGTAATCGTCTTATTTGTGTTAATGATTGACGTGCCTGATAATTATTTTTTTTAGGATTATAAAGGATGGCTCCATTTACTGTTCCAAACCAAAACCGGCCTTCACGATCTTTCAATCCTGCATTGGCATTTGCCTGAATCCCAACAAATCCGTTACGCTTGGTATAGGTTTCGATTGTATTGGTTTTTGTATCGATCTTATTTAATCCACGATTTGTACCAACATAGATCTCTCCTGGGCCACCTATGGTGATCAGGGTTATGATATCGGAAAGAAGTCCGTCGTTTTCTTTGTATTTTTTTGTAATCGTTCCCTTTTGATAACATATTAGTCCCTGACCATCCGTTCCGATCCAGACATTACCTGATTCATCGGCATTGATGCAGGTTGGTGTGGTGTTCCCAAGCAGTGTATCTTTGGTTGAGTTTAGTGTCAGGGAATCGTTGAAAATGGTTAGGCCTTTTCCCCTGGATCCAACGTATTTTGTGTTTTTTT
>DATBXH010000826.1:0-6641 GCA_036514375.1 Bacteroidales bacterium
CGTTCCCAGATGAAAGGGGATATTTTCAACAATCTTATCAGGAGAATGGTTGCGGCTGATAAAATGTATCAGACAGAATTAATATGTAGTTAAATGATGACCTCTAATAAATTAAATACTACACGATATTTAGCTGGTAATCTTTCTAATATACCCAGCAATTCAGCTTCAGAAAAGTCTGCCGATAATACGACTTCAAAGCTGTTTTGTTTTGAAATTTCTACACCTGTTTTATTTTCTATTTCCGGTTCAAACAGACCTGATGTTTCTTCAAATGCTCCTGTTCCCTCAATATCCTCAAGCTTTACATGCTTTTGATCTTTCGGGTATTTCCTGAGGTAAGAAATTGCAGTATTAATAAAGATCCTCTTTATCCAGCCGTCAAACGACCCATTACCTGAGTACTGCCTTATATTTGAAAAAACCTTTATAAACGCATCCTGAACAATATCTTTTACAGAATCAGGATCTCCGATATAACGTAAACAAATACCTTTCATCGCAGGAGCATACTTTTCATAAAGTATCTTCTGCGCGAACTTATTGTATTTCTTGCATTCTTTTATTACTTCGTCTAAAGAAACCACTTGTGCTCAGAGAACATTAAACAATCAAGCAGAATCAGACATTTTTAATATTCTAAATTAAAGACGCCGGATTCAAAAAACGTTCCCAAAATAATTAAACTATTTTACACATCAAGAAGGATTTATCAAAATTTTTAATAATCTGTCATATAACCGAACGATCCGGATTGGCTTATGTTGGGTTATTGTTTCCCTTTTAATGGATAGCCCTGAAGTTTCGAAAACTGGTACCCTTCTCTCCTAAGCCTGGGAATAATTACCTGTAAGGCCTCATACGTATTATTTTCAGGATGATTGAAATGCATAATGACAAGAGCGCCAGGCTTCAAATGCTCCAATACATTGTTTGCAATAATTTTCACCGGCGTTCCAGGGACAGCATCACCTGACAGAACATCGAAACTGATAACCGTAATTCCCAGCATTTTTGCCATTTTAGCACACGCCTCATCAGTGAAGGCTGTTGCCGACCTGAAAAAGGTTGGTCTTCTCCCAGTAATTAGCCTTATCTTCTCGGCATTGGCTTCTATTTCATCATACGCATCCGTAACACTTATAGTCCCCTGAATGCCATATTCGCTTTCGCCATTTACAGAACAGGGCCTATGATTTAATCCATGATTCTCAATCTCAAATAAAGTATCTTTTGCTAAATTTAAAAAAGTAGTATAATTGGCATCGATCCATTTACCAGTCACAAAAAGAGTGGCAGGAACGGCTTCTTTTTTAAGATACTTTATCAATAAACTATCATATCCATTGCCCCTTCGGCTCCCTCCACAAGCATCAAATGTGAATGCGATAATTTTCTTATTTGTGATGATGTCCTCATCTACTCCCTTTACGAATTCTCCCCAATGACCTGGTGCCGCGTGTGCAAACTGTTTCCTAACCATAGCTTTCCTGGAAAGATATTGACTGTCGGAATATAATAATTTAATAATCTTACGATTAGAATAATTGTTCGTCTGCGAAAACACCAACGTCGGAAATATTCCAATGAAAATGAGTATCTTGATAAATAACATGATCGTTTTGTTTTATTGATTTTACAAAAGTAAACATATTACAATTATATTTGTTCCATCCGTAATTTATTCCATTAAACGTTTTTATGAGACCATTATGAAGCCTTCAAATTTTCCCTTTTTTGTCTTAATTATTCTTAGTTTTTTTCTTTTAGGAAATTTTTATGTCTGTTATCGTGGAATACAGGCGCTACCTTCTAATATATGGATAAAGGCTAGTGCTATAGTCATTTCCGTATTTTTTGCTTCTTCTTATTTCCTGAGCCGGGTCCTCGAAAAAACAAATTTCCAATCACTTCATCAGATTACATACTGGGTAGGAGCGGTTTGGATGGCTGCACTGCTCTATTTCTTTCTCATTGTCCTCTTTATAGATTTTGTAAGGCTGGTGAATATAGGATTTCACTTTCTTCCAAATAAGAATTCGGATAATTATTTAATCATTAAGCATATTTCCTTAGGATTAGCCATAATTTTAGTTGTTGTAATGCTGGTTTATGGCAAATGGAATGCCGCCCATCCAAAACTTACACGGTTAGATCTATCTGTATCAAAGTATGCAGGAGCAATAAAAGAGCTAAACATTGTCATGGTATCCGATATCCACCTTGGAAGTTTATTTGGAAAAGAGAAAGTGCAAAACATGGTAAATAAGGTTAACCAGTTGAAACCGGATGTTATTATTCTGGCAGGCGATATTCTTGATGAAGCTCAAAATCCGATATTACGCGAAAATATTGGGGCCCCGCTGAAATTATTAAATGCTTCGTTAGGAGTATTTGCTGTTACGGGGAATCATGAATATATTGGAGGAATCAACAGGGCTGTGAGATATATCGAATCACTCAATATTAAGCTTTTACGTGATACCACTCTTTTCATAAATAACAGTTTTTACTTAGCAGGACGGGAGGACAAAGATATTAGCAGGTTTACCCATAACAACCGAAAGTCTCTGGAAGAAATTTTAAAAGGAACAGACCATCATTATCCGCTTATACTTATTGATCATCAGCCTTTTAACCTCAATCAGGCAGTAGAAAATGATGTCGATTTACAACTTTCAGGACACACTCATAACGGTCAGTTCTGGCCTTTTAACCTCATTACCAAACGGGTGTATGAAGTAAGCTATGGCTATAAATTAAAGGGGAACACTCATGTATATGTTTCCAGTGGTTATGGAACATGGGGACCACCATTCAGAATTGGCAGTGTACCAGAGTTTGTTCAAATAAAACTTAAATTTATATAAAGGGAAAAATAACTAACTTATTGCTTTTCTTCTTCCTTTATTTCTTCGGTCTTCTCCTCCTCCTTGAGATCTTCGTCCAAATCAATCATATTCTGACTGAGAAGAAGATTATACCAGATAAGCACTTTCTTAATATCGGAAGCATAAACCTTATCGTGGTCGTAATCGGGAACAATTTCTTCGAAATATTTTTTAAGCTTATCATTTGGAGATTTGGGATCGATAGCAGTTGCTCCGGCATTTTCCTTTTGATAAATCCGGCGCAGCACTTCTTTTAGCGGAAGTTCCTTATCCTCCGTATAAATGGCAATATCTTCCAATGCACTTACACGGGCAGAAGCAGAAGCATTTATTCTTTTTTTGTCTACCAATCCTTCAATGATCACACCATTGCGGCCTTGTGAAACAAAGCGATACAATCCGCTCATGCCTGAAACTGCTAAAATATCTTTTAGATTCATAATCTTCTATCTTTTCAAAGTTAACGGCACAAAATTAAAAATTCTTTATACCATCCCACGTTCTTTTTTTATTTTTTCATAAGCTTCATTAAGCTTTTGAAATTTTTCGTTTGCTGCTTTTTTTACATCCTCGCCCAAATAAGCAACTTTGTCCGGATGATACTTAACAGCCATTGAACGATAAGCTTTTTTAACTTCCTCATTGGTTGCAGTACTATCAATTTCCAAGACTTTATACAAATCTTCGATCGTATCTTTAAACATCGACCGTATCGAATCAACGTCCTTTTCTGTGATACCCAGATGCAGAGCCATTATTTCGATAAGCCTTCCTTCTGCAGGATCGAATCGACCGTCGGCGTAAGCTAAACCAAACATAAAATGCAGCAATTGCAAACGCGATGAATAATCAACATGCTTTGAGATTTGATCACATACATCTTCCACAGGAATTTCCTGTTTCAACAAATCTTTTAGCATGTTTAAAGCCTCTTTAGCGCCATCTACACCAAAGTTTTGCACAAGAAACCGTTTTACAAAATCGAGTTCGGACTTTAATACTTGGCCATCCGCTTTTAACATAGCAGCAATTAAAACTAACAGGCTCATTGCATAATCGCCGGGTGTAGTTGCACCTGAAGTAATTTGATGCGTTTCCACACTGTCTACAACACTACCTAGAAAGAAACCAAAAAGGCCACCAACAGGCCCAAAAAAGGCCCACCCAAGGCCACCACCAATCCATTTGGCAAATTTTCCCATGACTACTTATTACTTGAAAGAAATATATTATGAAGTTTCATTACCTGTTCTATAACACTTTGTTTTTCATCATTATAAATCACAAAATCAGAATATTTTACCTTTTCTTCATCAGCAACCTGATTATCCATCCTTTGTTTTATAAGGGCAGCAGTAGATCCATCGCGTAATATAGCCCTTTTTATCCGCAAATCTACCGGAGCATATACTGTTATCATTTTGTCCATCGTCTTATTAGCCCCACTCTCAAAAAGAAGCGCGGCCTCTTCGAGAACATACGGTTCTCCTTTATGCTCATCACTCCACTTTTGGAAATCAATAGCTACAGCAGGATGAACCACCGAGTTAACAAATTCCAAAGCTTTTATATCCTTAAAAATCACACCTGCAAACAGTTTTCTGTCTAGTTGATTGTCCGAATAAATCGATTGCCCAAAACGGGAAATTAACTTTTCTTTAACCTGAAAGTCCGTATTCATTAAAACTTTAGCCCTTTCATCGGCAACGTAAACATAAATTCCGAGTTTTCGGAAAACATCACAAACGGTCGATTTTCCACTACCTATTCCACCAGTAATTCCAACCTTAATCATTTCTCGATGATGTATTCAGCACTCTTCGGATAAAACCTTATATTCTGAATATTCGAAGGTGTTCGAACGAGGTCAATTCTTGCCTTGCTTTGAGGATCAGCTATGATGGCATCATAATCTACAACGGCACGAAACATATAAGGTGTCATTTTATCATACGATGAAACTCCCACCCAGCAAGAAACTGTCACTGTCCCGGGAAAAGTCCGGACTCTCAATCCTTCCGGTGTGTTTATAGATTCTACGGGAATTGCTATATTCAACTCAGTATATTTCTCAACAGGAACAATAACTGATACTGAGGGAACCTTACAAGTTATCCTGCTAAAGGGCATTAGCTCAATATCACGCTTAAATGTGTCCTTTACGCTCTTATTTCTAAACTCCTTAGTATATATACATCTAAGAGTATCTATCAATGCCTGTGGGCCACTAACAACCACAGAATCCGGTCGAATGTTGGTAGGACCGGTTTGCATGTATTGTTTTTCGAATTGTAAATTAAGAACCGGTTTTACCGGGACTTTTTTATCAACAACATCAGCAAATTCAAATACTAATGTATCCGGTTCAATTCCTATCAGTTGTATGTCACTACCAAGCTGATTGCCAACCCATTCTCTAATATAACGGGTTGATAAACAATAATCATACTGATTCACTTTCCTGATTATATCTAGTCGAAAATTACCAACGGGTAGATCAATGTGCCGGGTATATGCTAATAACTTATGCTTCAATACGCTAAAACCCAACCCTTTCACTTTAATAGCAAGCTCTTCAGGCATGTCTGAAACTAATGCCTTTCCTTTGGGAAAATTTTCGTAACGTACCGGATAGTGAATAGATGTGATATAATCCTTACTCAACGCGTTAAGGTACCACAATCCAATGGATATAAGTAAAAAAAACAGATAGATCAAAAGCTTTTTATTTATTTTAACTTTCTCTCTATCTGCAAAATTAGCTCGTTGACTTTTTTGTCGTGGTTCCAAAATTAAACGAATTAAAATCCGTTTGGGACGACCATACCTATAGCTCTATTTCTGTTGGGCTGCCATATCCGACGAGTCCCTGATTACAGCACTTTTATCAACCTTAATGTGAATATTGTTATCCACCTCTAAAAGTATTGTTGTTTCATTTACTTCATGGATCTTACCATAGATACCACCAGTAGTCACAACCTTGTCTCCTTTTTTAAGGCTATTTCGATAATTAGCCAATTCTTTCTGGCGTCTCATCTGTGGGCGGATCATAAAAAAATAAAACACAACAATGATCAGTAACAGAGGTAGCAGTGAAAATAAAGGGTTTTGATTGGATCCAGCAGGAGCCATTAACACAATGTTTGATAAAATTGTCATCGCTTTTTATTTTGATTTATTATTAGGTGAAACTATTTCGCATTTAAATGTCAAGACTTTTGTTTCCGGACGGGCATTTGAATAAACGGTTGCAGACTTGCTTACACGACCTTCCCGGCCATGTGTAGCAAAAATTAATTTTATCGAGCCATATTTCCCTGGGGCAATAGGTTTCTCTTCGTATTTAGCAACAGTGCATCCACAACTGGGGCTGACTCTTTTAATTAGTAAATCCGATTTCCCACGGTTCTGCACCAAAAATGTAGCAAAAACTGTATCACCTTGTTTTACCTTACCATGGTCCTGCTCGTCCTCTCTAAAATACATGTAAGGCGCAGATGATTTATCCTGATCGACAACATCACCACTATTGCTGTTCCGGTTTCTACATGATAAAACTACAGCCAATAGGCTAAAAATCAGCAATATTTTCTTCATGATCCTGCAATTAAATCAGTGCAAAGTAAACATAAATTTTTCATACCCCAAAGAAAACAAATCAGACAGGTATATCAGAATCTTCAATCAATCCTCTGCCGGTTTTTACTATTTTATTTTCGTTTTGAAGATCTGTCACTATTTTATCGA
>DATBXH010000827.1:0-3516 GCA_036514375.1 Bacteroidales bacterium
TTATTATCGTGCATACTATCCGGATAGAACGAATTAAAACCTTTTACCCCTCCAAAGAACATCTCTCCCGTTTTTGCATTCCTGAAATAAGCATCTTCGGAAAATTCATTATCCTGGAGACCATCCTCCCGATCGTAATTCCTGATTGTAAAAGTCTTTGTATCTAATCTGGAGAGGCCTTTTTTATGGCTTATCCAAAGGTGTCCTTTCCTGTCGCTTAACAAACCTACGATCAGTTCGTCGGGCAGGCCATCTTCGATAAAGAATCGTCTGAATTTACCGGTTTTAGGGTTGAAACTGTTGAGCCCGCTGTTTGTGCCAATCCACATGATTCCATTCTCATCCTCGAGCATCGTATAGACCCGGTCACTACTTAGCGAATTTGAATCACTGTTTGAATGGACATAATGTTTTGGTATCAGCTTTTCATTAAAACCGGCAGATGAGTCTCTCTGAAATTTTGTAATACCTCCTCCTTCCGTGGCTACCCACAAATTATAGGCGTGATCTTCAAGTACAACACGTACATTCGATCTCTTTAAAGTTTGTTTGGGATCATAAGCCAAAAACCTGTCGTTTTTACGGTCATATTTTGCAATCCCGTTCCATGTGCCAATCCATAAATAACCGGCATGGTCCTCCATAATTGAATAGACCCAGTTATGAGGAACTCTGCTTTTCGTCGTTATCGTGTAATGTTTGATACGACTTGTTTTAGGGTCGAACCTTTCCAGTCCGCCTTTCGTGCCAAACCAGATATAACCAAACCGGTCGCCATAAATTTTCCGAACCTCATTCTCAATTAAACTATTGATGGTATCCTTCGGATTGTGTATAAAATGAGTATATGTATTGGTTTTCATATCAATCCTGGTTATTCCGCGATTATGGGTACCAATCCAAAGGTTTCCGTGATTATCATCGTATATCGCTCTGATCTTATTGTCGATAATACTCTTATCCGGTGACATGGGATCCTGACTATACAGCATAAACGGTTTTTGCCGGATGTCTGCCTTATTGACGCCACCGCTATACGTGCCTACCCATAAGATATTGTTATCATCAAGGTAGATATTAAAGACAGATTCGTCACTTATCGTCCATCTGTTAAACGGGTTGTTCCTGTAAATCAGTTTCCGGCCTGTTCGCTTATCCGTTTGGACCAACATATTTAAATTGCTGATCTTATTGAAAGGATACATCAGGGTTAATCTGCTGTTACTCTGATTTACCTGCCAGTCAAAATCCTTACGGATAATTCTGGTAAAATAAATACTCTTCGATCTGTCCAATGAATCCACGATATCTTTAGGAACATAGCGCCATCTAAATCTGGTGAAATCATCAGTTTCATAATTATAACGGCAAATTAGCGTGTCAGCTGTAGCAATCCATAATGTACCCCGGGTATCTTTATAAAGTAAAGAAATACGATTGTTCCATAACGAATGCGGGTTATTCTGATCAGAGTGATATCTTGTAAATTTATAGCCATCGTACCTGCAAAGACCTTCGAATGTTCCAAACCACATAAATCCGTACTTATCTTTTACAATACCCATCACAGTATTTTGAGACAAGCCATCTTCAACCGTCAAATGATCAAAGCGCAGCACCTTTTCCTGTCCATAAAGATTGAACGATAAAAAAGGAAAAATAAGGTAAAATCCATATTTCGACCATTGGCCTAACTTCTCACTAAATTTTGATACCATCATTTGCTCAGTATTGTGCGGTTAGCGGTAAAAAGCAAGATCTTTGTTTCAAACCTTCTTAAAGATACAAAAAATCCTAAAAAAAAAGCTATTAAATAATTTATTGCTTCCGAATAATTTCCTGAAGATGCTTACTTTTGAAAAGAATGAATGATCGTTATTCATTATAAAGTAATAATTTGTGGATGAAAAACATACTTATTATTCAAACTGCCTTTATTGGAGATGTTATCCTGGCTACGCCGCTGGTGGAGAAACTGCACAGAGATTTTCCGGACACAAACATCGATTTTCTGCTCCGGAAGGGAAACGAAGGATTACTGGCAGGGCATCCGTACATCGGTGAAGTTCTGATCTGGGACAAAAAGAAGGGGAAATATGCACAGCTTGTTTCGCTGATCAAAACCATCAGAAAAAAGAAATATGATGCTGTTGTTAATCTTCAGCGTTTTTTAACCACAGGAATTATTACCACACTTTCCGGTGCCAGGCAAACTATCGGATTCGATAAAAACCCGCTTTCGCTTTTCTTTTCTAAAAAATATCCTCATGTTATTGGCGACCGCAACAGTAATGTTCATGAAGCAGACCGCAACCTGTCGCTCCTTAAAAGTTTAACTGATATTTCAGAAAGGATAAATCCCCGCTTATATCCTTCCATGGCCGATTTCGAAAAAGTAACATGCAATGGGAAATATGTTACCCTCTCTCCTACCTCGGTTTGGTTTACCAAACAATACCCGCTGGAGAAATGGGTAAAAGTAATTGACTTGATTCAACCGGATCGGAAAGTTTTCCTGTTGGGAGGAAAAACAGATACAGCTGCCTGCGAATGGATTAAATCGCAGGCCAAACATCCACAAATTGAGGTAATGGCCGGGAAATTGACTTTCCTGGAATCAGCCGCCCTGATGAAGAATGCCGTGATGAATTACGTAAACGATTCGGCGCCATTGCATCTTGCCTCTGCTACCGATGCTCCCGTAACCGCTATCTTTTGCTCTACCATTCCTGCATTTGGGTTTGGACCGTTATCATCTGTTTCCAGAATTATGGAAACAAAGGAAAATCTGGACTGCCGCCCGTGCGGATTGCATGGTTATAAGGCCTGCCCAAAAGGACACTTTAAATGTTCCAACATTGAGGCGGAGAGGATAATTAATAATTAATAATGGACAATGTGCTAATGATGGATGCTATTACGCAAAAACTGTAGCTATCTATCGATTGCCTATTAAGTATAGGTATGAGATAGCTGTGAAACTATGGACTATGGACCATCGACTATCGACTCTATCATTGTTCATTATTAATTCTCCATTGTTAATTGATCCCTGTTCATTATAAATTATTTATTATAAACTCTGTCATCTTTTCATAAAGGTGCAATCTTGTTTTCGCACCAGGAATGCTATGGTTCTTATCGGGATATATAGCCATATCGAACGGCTTACCGGCTTGTATAAGCTTTTGCGCAAACACCATGGTATTCTGGAGGTGTACGTTGTCGTCGGCTGAACCATGTATGAGCAGGAATTTTCCTTTGAGTTCACCGGCAAAATTAATGGGTGAATTATCGTCATAACCCGAAGGATTTTCCTGGGGCGTGCGCATGAACCTTTCAGTATAAATCGAATCATAAAATCGCCAGTTGGTAACCGGAGCAACAGCAATGCCCATTTTAAACAAGTCGGCTCCCCTGGTCATGCAGAGGCAGGTCATATATCCTCCGTAGCTCCAGCCAAAGATTCCTATCCTGGTATTATCAATATACGGCAATGAACCCAGATACCGGGCG
>DATBXH010000828.1:0-7164 GCA_036514375.1 Bacteroidales bacterium
ACATAAAAGGTGAAAATACCGCTTTTAAGCACCCACACTACATGGAGTTCAATGGTATCTTCTTTGGAAAGAGGATAGATGAGTTTGCGTTTCAATGGTTCGTCCCATCTGGTGTTCTGGCTTATGGTGGTATGTATATTGGTCCAGCACATAAAGTCGAACTGCTTTCCCGATAGGCTCGATTTTGCCATTTCATAACTTATTGCTTCCATTCGCGGGATGTTGATAACGGGGTACCAATTGCCAATTATTTCAGTTACCCCGGTATAGTTTAGCTGCAAATAAATGTTTGTGCCCTGCACTTCCAGACTGTCCATCACCTGGTTGCCAATGGTAATTTTCCATCGTGAGCTGTCCGAAGTACAATAGTAATCTTTCCCAAAGGCATAGTATGACATAACGCCTACCTGAGAAGTGTCGTTTATCCCGGTAAACTTTTTATTTTTTTGGAGAAACTCCATCACCATCCTGCGGGCTGTTGCCTTGTTAAACAACCTGCATTCACTGATACAGTTTGTATCGTATTGAACCGGTGAAGCGCAAAAACCAAAGGCATTAACAGAGGATTGAAAGCAAGAGTTCTTATCTCTCAAATATTCTTTCTTTAAACTATCCACCACAGTGTTAGGCATAGTATGGTAGGTGGTGGGGTATTTAATATCAATCATGTGGCCGATGAATGGCGAATCGGTTTCTTTTGCACATCCGCTTACAAGAAAAAATCCAAGTAAAACAGCCACGGTTACTTTTTTCATGACTTGTATTTTTTATGAAAGACGGAGCATTATCGCATAGGTTGCGTGAGGTGGAGATCAGCCATCGGGTTTTTTATCTTGATAATGGTACAGGCAGATACGAAAAAGCCCACCTATCCGAAAATATAGATAAGGTGGGCTGCTTTTCAATTAATTTGAATTCGAATCAAAGATTTGTATCCATCTAAAGAGATGTTAGATCCGGCTGTCAGGATGATTATTTTATATGTTAAGCTCTGGCAGTAAACTTGTTGGAAACAACTTTCAAGGTGTATGGTGGAACTTTGCCCTTTGAAGGTAGAACTTTGCCCTTTTAAGGTAGAACTTTCACCTTTTAAGGCGGAACTTTCCCTTTTTAAGGTAAGATTTTCCTCTTTTAAGGAGAAAATCCCCACGTAACGGATTGAACTTTCCGCTAAAAAATGAAAGTTCGGTTAGAAATGAACTTTTTCTTCCCCCAAATTCTATTTTGAACCTCGAAAATGGAATTTATTTCCACCGGGATCGATTTGGGATGTCGGGAATGTAACTTAAATATTTTTCCTGATATTGTTTTATGGTGCGGTTCATGTTTATCATTCCCGCCTTGCTTTGTGTCTGTAAAAGGTTCGGTCGAAGAGAAGAACTGGCAGGGATTTTGTTATGCCTCAATCTAAAATAGGTACTTTTTTATTTATCTTTGCCGGATATGAAGTCTATAGTCATCTTTTTTCTGATTACGTTTATTTTAGCAGGCGTTAAGGCGCAGGATACAGCCAGGGTCGTTTCCGGAAGGAGAGACACAGTCAGGGTGAAACATCCTAAAATTATTGCGTTTCAGTTTAATCGCGATTTTACCTCGCTTGATACGATTAAGATTGATACTACTTTACGAAGGTTTCAGTTGTATTATAAGCCAATATCAGACAGGGCGTTGGATGTCTTTCTCGGCAATCTGAATTCGCCTTATGTTTCCTCCATTTATGCAAACAGGCAGCCATATTCCGATTTTATATTTTCTCAATACATCGAATATAATTTTCACCAGCCGGAGGAATTGATTTATTATAAAACATGGTCTCCTTTTACCGAATTGACTTATTATACCGGTGGGCCAAAGTCGAACCAGGAACAGAAGCTCAATATCCTCCATACACAGAATATAAATAAAAATCTGAATGTAGGGTTTCTGGGCGATTTAAATTATTCCGACGGACAATATACAAATCAGCGTACAAGAACCAGTGCTTTTACTTTATGGGCCGGTTACAAGGGAGCCAGGTACAGTAATTTTGGAAGCGTTTCATTGGATTCATATAAGGCCCAGGAAAATGGAGGAATTTTGCTTGACTCAACCTATAAAAGTAATGTCGATCCCAAAACTATACCGGTTAACCTGCAAGATGCTAATGTTGTTATTAAGCGACAGTCTATATTTTTTTATCAACGGTTTTATATCACAGGTTCTTTTAAGTCCGATTCCCTGAAGGAAAGTTCGAGGTGGAATGAAGCCGTTTCCCTTATACACAAGTTTAAATATGAACGGTATAGACGTGGCTATACGGATGATCTCACTACTTCTGATAGTGCCTATTATCAGACTTTTAACCCTGATTTTAATTACAATCGGAAATCGGTTGCCGATTCTTCCTATTTCAGAAGAGTTGAGAACACTGTGCAAATAGCTTTTAATGCCAACGAACTGTTGAAGGTCCCGGCGGAATTGAGGTTTGGGATTAAAAACCAGGTAGATCGTTATAAGTATGGCTCTAAACTGGATTCCACGACATATTATACTGCAACGGATACGTTTAGTCTTGCAAATCCAATGGTCAATAGACCAGATGTCAATACTGCTTTTGTTGGGAGTTTATCCGACCGTTTTTCAAGAACTATTAGATGGGGAGCCAGTGGCGAATACTATTTTACAGGGTCTAAAATTGGTAGTTTTGATCTGAATGGCGATATTGAAAAATCCATAAAGCACAATTTCATTTTAAGATTAACAGGACGCTTAGCTCTTACAAAACCGGGTTTTTTCATAAGGGAATTTAAGTCGAACTCTATTTCATGGGCGAATACCAGTAGCTTCCCAAGTCAGAAAACAAGTACAATTCATTTGGGATTATACCATGTTAGGTATAAATTTTATGTCGACGCCCAGTTGGATAACTATAGCGACTTCTTGTATTTCGGATCCGACGCTAAGCCCACTTATGCGAAGGTCTTGTCAGTACAATCGCTAACCGTAAACAAATTAATTGATTGGGGAATTTTCCACACCGATTTTCGTCTTACATTCCAAAACAGCACTGATAAAAATGCTGTTGCTATCCCTTCATTTTCAGGGTTTAACTCAACATACCTTGGATTTACACTCTTTAAAGTATTGCAGTTACAAATCGGAGGCGACATTTTTTATAATACACAGTTTAATGCAGACTCCTATATGCCCGAAACCGGGTTATTTTATAGTCAGAGCACAATAAAAGTAGGTAATTATCCTTATGCCGATATGTTTTTAAACATAAAACTAAAAAGATTCCGATTCTTCCTTAAATATGAGCGGGTTAATACCTTTTTCCCCAACTCCGAAGGCTATTATATGCCTCATTATCCTTTTAACTCTAGTATATTAAAATATGGTCTTTCGTGGACGTTTTATGACTAATTATCAAAATAATTGTAAAAGTTAAAGTAATAATCCACAATTAGTTGTTAATAAGTAAAGCTTTACTTGTAAAAATTATTGTTGTACATTTGACCGCTTTCTTATAAGTGGGTTTAGTTTAAATAAGTAGAAAGATGAAAAGATTGTTATTGACAATATTTGTTTCAATCATCATATTCCTTTTATCAGTCTGCAAGAATTGGGAAGGCTCTTTCTCAGGTAAAGGGTCGGAGTCCGATTTAAGCGAAGTTATGAAAAAGGGAAGTTTGGTAGTTGCCACAAGTAACAATCCTTCCGATTATTTCTTATATAAAGGAGAACCTTTGGGCTTTCAGCTCGAAATGTTGGAAGAGCTAGGCAATTACCTGGGATTGAAGATTGATGTTATGGTATGCAACAATCCCGGAGATAATGTTGAACTGCTTAATTCAGGAAAGTGCGATATCATTGCGAGTTCCTGGAATCTGTCTTTGGATAAAAGAAATTTCATTGAGACTTCGATACCTCTTTTAAAGACTGATTTGTTATTGGTTCAGCGTAAACCCCAGAAGATTGATGATCACTTGGGAATCGCAAAGCCGTTGGTTACCGACGTTAAGGAACTTAGGGGTAAGTCAGTGTATCTGCCAGTTTTATCAACTCAGGGGGCTATTTTAAACCATTTTGCCAAAGAAAAAAACATTCAGGTTGTTGAAATGCCACAATATTCCACCGAAAAACTTGTGGAATTTGTAGCTAAAGGAGAAGTGGATTATACTATTTGCAACAGTATTCTGGCTGAAACATTGAAAGGACAATATCCTACACTTGATTTTAACACAGTAATAAAAAAATCGGAACCCATTGTTTGGACATTTCGGAAAACATCCCCCAAGCTGGTTGATAAAGTGAATGATTGGTTACAGGATTTTCAGAAATCGACCCGGTTTGCCTTATTGCTCGATAAATATTTTAATCAGCAGAATAAATGGGCTGTTTCTCAGAGTAGGTACTTTGCCTACCGTGAGAATAGAATTTCCATTTATGACGAACTGATTAAAAAATACAGTGTTCAGATAAACTGGGACTGGCGTTTGTTAGCTTCGCTTATTTATCAGGAATCCAGGTTTATACCTAATATCAAATCTTACCGCGGAGCTTTCGGGCTTATGCAATTAATGCCTGCTACACGCGAGTATTTTGGAATTGATACAACTGCAAACCCTGAACAGCAAATCAGGGCTGGTGTAAACTATATTAAATTTCTTGATAAATCGTTTGCGACTTTAGTAACTGATCCCAAGGAAAGGATTAATTTCATTCTAGCCTCATACAACATTGGCCCCGGGCACATTTTTGATGCTTTAAAGCTTGCTCATAAATTTGGGAAAAACCCACAGAAGTGGTTTGATAATGTTGATTCCTGTTTATTAAAAAAATCGGAACCTCA
This sequence comes from Bacteroidales bacterium, assembly GCA_036514375.1. Classification (GTDB taxonomy): domain Bacteria; phylum Bacteroidota; class Bacteroidia; order Bacteroidales; family JAAUTT01; genus JAAUTT01. The sequence goes on from DATBXH010000828.1 coordinate 4,835, forward strand.
GAACTATAAAGACCCAATGGTAGAGTATGGGTATTGCAAGGGAATTGAAACTTTTAGCTTTGTTCAGGAAATCATCCAGCGATACCATCATTATAGGAATGTGATTAGTAACAAGTAGTTGATTCTTATAATACGCTGTGTATTATTTCCAGAAATTCGCTTAGTATCATAGCTGTGGCTCCCCATACATGATTTCCTTTGACGTCATAATAGGGGATTTGGCCGGTAAACTTTTCTCCGGAATATGGTTTGATACGTTTAATTTCAGGGTTAAGCAAGTTGTCGAGAGATTCTTCTATAAGATAATCCACTTCACTAGGGTCGATCTTAAAAACCGGTTTTAAGGAACAAAAGCCTACGGTTGGGAATACCTCAATTTCACTTACAGGTATAAATAAAGGGCTCAATGTTCCTATTACCTGAATGTTTTTTGCAGGGACACCTATTTCTTCGTTTGTTTCCCGGATTGCAGTGTCTGTGAGCGACTGATCAAACTTTTCAAACTTTCCGCCTGGGAAACTTATCTGATCACTATGAACACCTTCGTATTTTGGGCGCTTCATAAATACAGTATACAGTTCAACCGGTTTTGGAAACAGCAATATTAAAACACCTGCCTTTAAGCTGTGCTCTGTTTTATATATATCAGGCCGAAACGTTGGCGCCATCCTTAATTGAGCAGTTCTCCCCGGTAATGGCTCTGCCAACTTAAGTTTTAATTTTGAAATAATGGCTGTATCCAAAAGCTTTAAATTTAATTATATCTGAGTGTGGCATCCGGACTTATCTTCGAAATGATAAATGACGGAACAACCAGCATTAACATAGTTATAACAAGTGTGCCAATGTTTAAGAGCAGGAAATAAGTAATATTGAAATTAATGGGTACACTGGTAATAAAATAAGAGGCCTGATCGAGCTTCACAAATTTGAAATGGTATTCAAGCCAACAGACTCCCAATCCCAATAAATTGCCCCAGAGTAACCCTTTCAGAATCAGAAATCCTGATTGATATAGAAAAATTTTACGAATGCTATAGTTTCTTGCCCCAAGTGACGTAAGCAGTCCAATCATGTTGGTACGCTCAAGGATCAGAATTAAAAGTCCTGAAACCATGTTAAACCCGGCCACAAGAAGCATAAGCACCAGGATTACCCAAACATTAATATTTTGAAGGTTCAGCCAATCGAATAGCTGAGGGTTTTTGTCTTTGATACTGGTTACACGTAACGTGGAACCATCCGGTTGGAGGTTTAAGCCAATCAGGTTCTCAACTTTTTCCTTCATGGCATTCATTTGGCCGAATTTGTCCAATGTAATTTCAAAACCTGATATTTGTGCCGTATCCCAGTTGTTTAATTTTCTTACGTGCTTGATGTCTCCGATAATATAAGTTTTGTCAAAATCTTCGAGACCTGTTTCATAAATCCCTGCAATCGTAAACTTTCTCATTAGAGGAGGATCCTGAATAAAATACATCGCTACGTTATCACCGGTTTTAAGCTGTAACATAGAAGCTATCTTCTTTGAGATTAATATTTTGTTTGTTCTCACCGAATCCGAAATCGTGAAAATATTGCCATCCACCAGGTTCTGTTTGAAAAATGACCAGTCGTAATCGCTGCCAACTCCTTTCAGAACGACACCTTGGATATCATGACTGGTTTTGATAATGCCGAGCTTTATTCCAAATTTTTGGATGTGTTTTATGCCCTTCATTTTTTTTAATTCCGGAAGAAATTTTTGGTCCTCCGAGATGGGGTTGGTGGCATAAGAGGCGTTGCTATCGTAATACTCAATCTGAAGATGGGCACCAAAACCAACCACCTTATCACTTATTTGCTTTTTAAAACCAGTAACAACGGCTACAGAGATAAGCATGAAAGCCAGTGATATTGAAATGCCTATGGTTGCAATCCTAACAATGGAGCGAGATACATAACCTTTACTTTCTTTGCCGGTAACCAGCCTTTTGGCAATAAAGAATTCTAAATTCAATGTGATAAGTATTTAATACGAACAAAAATACTAAATTAGACCGATCATTATAAACCCTAAATAACCATTTGATGTGAAAGATTTTTTCAAAAAATTCATTCCAATTATTTTCTGTTCTTATCTGATCGCTGGAAAAGTATTCTCGCAATTACAGCCGAAACCTGTGATCCCGGCAGCGGACAGAGTTATTATGTATAAGCCGCTTCTTAAAAATAAAATTCTTGCAGTGGTGGCAAACCAAACGTCCATGGTTGGGAAGAAGCATTTGGTAGACACATTGCTTAGCTTAGGTGCAAACATTAAAAAAATTTTTGTCCCTGAACATGGATTC
>DATBXH010000829.1:0-7206 GCA_036514375.1 Bacteroidales bacterium
TCAACATAAGGAAATACGGAAGATCATCATGTCTACTTCACCATATGATGAGACTATGAAGAATGATAAGAATTACTTCCCGGGCAAGAGTGCCACGATTGAAAAAATTGCACAATTCCAGGAAGAAGCTGCCCTGAAAAATAAGTGGGATTTTGTGGACTTGCTGCGTCCAATGACTGAAATTAATGTCAGGGAGCAAAAAACCAATCCGGAATTTACATTAACCGGATCGGACCGCATTCACCCGGGGAATGCCGGACATCTCGTAATGGCGTATCTGTTCCTGAAAAAACAGGGATTTGCCGGAAAACCCGTTGCCGATGTAAAAATCGATGCTTCGAAAAAGAAAATACTTCAATCGGTGAATTGCACGATCACCAATCTGAGCGCCAAAGGTAAAGTTCTTAGCTTCGATTACCTCGCCAAATCGCTTCCCTTTCCGCTCGATACGGTAGCCCGTATCTGGGGTAACCCTCACAAGCAAACCGAAGCCTTAGCCGTGATTCCTTTTGTGAAGGAGTTCGACAGTGAAATGCTTACGGTTGAAGGATTAACTGGTGGAAAATACCGCCTGACCATTGATGATAAGACCATCGGCGAATGGTCGGGAAAAGATTTTGCCAATGGAATTAACCTCGCCATACTGAGAAATACGCCTCAATACCAGCAGGCAGAACAGATCATGAATCTTAATCAGAAACGATTTGAGATTGAAGCCAAATTCAGAAATTATTACTGGGTCGAATACGATTTCCTCAATGCCAAAGGTTTGTTGTTTAACGATTCCAAGGCTGTAGGCGATACGGTGGCCAAATATGCACCCATTAACGGTTGGCCTTTAAATACCAAAAAAGACGACTATGAAGCGGTAAGAAGTTCCCGCGATAATCTCCAGAAACAAATGGATAGCTTTGTCGGACAGATTTATGAGCTGAACAAACCTGGAAATCACAAGATAAAAATAGAACAGATCTAAACGTCGTAGTTACATAATAAATGGGGTATAAAATGAGAAAAGGCAGAATCCTGGTATTTTGGATGGCATCGCTGTTGTTGTTTGTGCCGTTTATGGGCATTACAGCTCAGTTTACAGCTGTGCAGCACGGAATTAAAATGAAAATAGGCGGACAATGGGTGGAATTGGCTGTCGCTAAAACCGGGGCATTTCGGTTGAGTGTGAATAGTAAGGAGAATCAGGCATCCATCCCGAGTATATTTCTTGACCCGGAGGACTCCGCTTGTTCTTCTTTTACGGTCGTCTCCAAAACTCCTTTCTACGGTATTAAAACAGCCTATGGCAAGCTGCTGGTCAATGTAAAAGAAAAGACCTGGAGCTTATACGATGACGGGGGAAAAGCCCTGATAAAGGATGGACGGTTTCTTGCGACAGACACGGCTCAGGTCCTCAGAAGTCCGAAAGCCGGTACGGAGCTGTTTTATGGTTCCGGAAACCTGTCCACCAAAAGTCTGATCAAAACAGGCTCCAAATCGGTACAGGGAAATGGAACCACCGATTTGCCCTGCTTATGGAGTACCAAAGGTTACGGGATGCTGGGTGTGACGACTGATGATAATAATCCGGCCAAATGGAGCTCCGACAACGGTGTGGTAAAGTGGACGTTCTCCGGAACTTCATCCGATCTTTACCTTTGGCCTGCCAAAACACTTTACGATAATGTTCATATCCTCGTTCAGCTGACAGGTAAACCGAAGCTTCCCCCGCATTGGGCTTTCGGCTATCTGCAAAGTCAATGGGGTTGGCAGGATAGGGCTTACATTGAGGATGCTTTAACGAAATTCCGCACGCACAAACTTCCGGTAGATGCTTTTATTTTCGATTTTGAATGGTATACCACCACTCCGGACTATACGGTTAAAAAAGAAGGACAGGAGGATTTTACTGATTTTACATTTAATCCGAAACTTTTTCCTGAGCCGGCTAAACAAATTGCCGATTATCACAATGAAGGAATAAAGTTTATCGGTATCCGTAAACCCAGGCTTGGAAATGCTGCAAGTCTGTGTTATATGCGTAGTAAAGGCTGGTTGGCAAAACCTGAATCAGACAGCCGTGATTTGAATTTTCGTAACGATAGCCTCCGTCACTGGTATGTTGTGCAGAATAAACCTTTGCTCGATGCCGGCATAGATGCCTGGTGGGATGACGAAGGGGAATCCTACTACTCATGTTATTATTGGTGGAATAAAGCGCAGATTGAATTGCGTTCACAGGTCCGCCCCAACAACAGGCATTTTTCCATTAACCGTTCGTTTTCCTTGGGAAATCAACGATTGGGTTATTGTACCTGGAATGGTGATATTTATTCCACCTGGAAATACCTGCAGGAAACTCCGTCGGATCTCCTGAATTTCGGTTTGGCTGGTATGTGTTACGGAAGCTGCGATATTGGCGGATTTCATGGTACTCCCGCCAAAGAGGTTTTGGTAAGATGGTTTGAGGCCGGTGTATTCTTTCCGGTTATGCGCGCTCATTCCGATCTGATGACGACTCCGCATTTTCCCTGGCTCTGGGATGCCGATGGCGAAGCAGCCATCCGCAAGGCTCTTAACCTGCGTTACCAGCTCGTGCCTTTCATTTACAGCCTCGGACACGAAGCTTACAGGACCGGCGCACCCGTTATGCGGCCGCTTGTCATGGAGTTCCCAAATGATACGGCAGTGGCAAACCTAACCGACGAGTGGTTGCTGGGAAAAGAATTACTGGCTGCTCCTGTATTGAACGAAGGTGGTAAAAGAAGCGTTTACCTGCCCGCAGACCTGTGGTATGAATTCGGCACCGGTAAAGCCATTAAAGGACCCGTGAAGTTTGCCGTTACCAAAGGCCTGGATGAGATCCCGGTTTACGTTCGTGCAGGATCTATTCTTCCTGTAGGACCGGTTGTCCAATATACTGCCCAGGATACGGCGGCTCCTCTTGAAATCCGCATTTATCCGGGGCATAACGGAACTTTTACGCTCACCGAAGACGATGGAATATCGTACGACTATACATCAGGTAAAGTACTTACCACTACGTTTACCTGGAACGATGCCGCCCGGAAACTCACATGGAAGGTAAACGGAACTCTTGCATATCCGCATATTTTCAGGTCTGCAAAGGTTGTATTGGCCGATAGCGTTTTATCCGCAGATATTGAAAAAGATGGTAGTCTCGTTTTTAAAAACAGATAAATACATGAATATATTTCTGAAATGGCTTGCAGGATGTATTATCCTGCTTCCCATTCAATCTTCATTTGCACAAAAGGCTTGGTTTGCCGACGGATACCATGGCGGTATTTACGGCCACATTCCCGAATGGCAGACCCGCTTTATGGTGGATAAGCTAAACCAATATCCGGACTGGAGGATCAATCTCGAACTGGAACCGGAATCCTGGGATACAATAGAACACAAATATTATACGGCTTATCTCGATTTTCAAAAGATGATTGCCGATCAGTCCTCCGGCGCCAGGATCGAATACGTCAATCCATCCTACGCACAGAGCTATATGTACAATATTTCGGGTGAAAGTGTTATTCGCCAGTTCCATTACGGGATGGCGAAGTTAAGACAGCATTTTCCCGAAATACGGTTTACAACCTATTCCGTGGAAGAACCTTGTTTTACCAGTGCTTTGCCGGAGATCTTATCTTCTTTGGGAATCAGGTATGCGGTACTGAAAAATCCGAATACCTGCTGGGGTGGGTATTCCCGTGCGTTTGGCGGTGAACTGGTAAACTGGACCGGTCCCGACGGAACCAAAATAATTGCCGTGCCGCGATACCGCGTCGAAGCGTTGAAGCCCAAATCGGCGTGGGAAACCATTGCTGCATATAATTCTCCGGACTATATCAGGGCAGCCTTAAACGACGGTATAGCTCAACCGGTAGGGATGTGCTACCAGGATGCCGGCTGGAAGAATGGTCCATGGCTGGGCGATGGCATGCATTCGTATCAGCCTTCCGAATATACTACATGGCGACATTATTTTGAAAGCGTTTCGGTGAATGCGCCGAGACAGGACTGGGCTTTTTCACAGGAAGATGTTCTGGTGAGCCTGGTCTGGGGTGCGCAGGTGCTGCAACGTATTGCACAACAGGTGCGATTTTCCGAGAATAAACTCGTGATGACAGAGAAGCTGGTGGCTATGGATCACATGCTTCATGGTTCATCATGGCCGCGCAAGGCTTTTGATGAAGCGTGGAGAAACCTCCTGCTGTCGCAGCATCACGATTGCTGGATTGTGCCTTATAATGGCAAGCCAAACGATACTTGGGCGGATAAAGTGGTTAAATGGACCGGAAAGACGAATTTCATCTGTGACAGTATAACCAAAGGTGTGATGGCTTCTTTGTCTCCATCTGTTAATGCATCGCAGGGAACGTACGTGAGAACCTATAATACACTGGCAATACCTCGTCAGGAAATGGTGGTTTTTCATCTGCCCGAAAATCTTGATGCTTCGGATGCCGGCATATTCGACGCCCGGGGGAAGGAAATTCCTTCGCAGGTTGTTTCCCATCCCGGAGTGGCAATGAAAGATCTGTTGTTCCGGGTTTCTGTTCCTTCTTTTGGATTTACCACCTGTGAACTAAAGAAAAAGGGGGGATCCCTGGTTAAAGGCGCTGCTGTTACCCTGCTGCCCGACAGTACCTGTAATGTGGAAACCGATCTTTACCGGATTGTTCTGGATCCAAAGAAAGGCGGTGCTATTAGAAGTCTTATGGCAAAGCAGCTGGGAAATAAAGAATTCGTTGATAAAGCGAATGAACGCAGTTTTAATGAGATCAGGGGAAATTTCTACCAGGAAGGAGGGTTTCGTTCTTCCACCGAAAGTCACGCCCGGATCCGGATCCTTGAAAACGGACCTCTTCGGGTTAAAGTAGCTATCGAGGGTATGATCGCATCTCACCCCTTCACTCAAATCCTGACTGCTGTTCAGGGACAGAAGAGAATTGATCTGGAAGTGACGATAGACTGGAAAGGAAACACCGGCATCGGAGAGTTTGAGGGACCGGCCAATCACAAGGCCGAAGAACCTCATAAGGCTTTTTACGACGACCGGTATAAACTGCTTACACTCTTCCCTCTGAACCTGGCTTCACAAAAGGTTTATAAGAATGCGCCTTTCGATGTATTGGAAAGTAAGCTCTCCAATACCTTTTTCAACAGGTGGGACAGCATTAAAAATAATGTCATCCTCAACTGGGTGGATGTTACCGATGGCGACGGAAAGTATGGAATGGCCGTGTACAGTGATCATACTACCAGCTATGCCCACGGTGAGAATTTTCCGTTGGGCCTTACACTGCAATATTCCGGTGGCGGTCTCTTTTTCAGAAATTATAAGATCGACGGACCAATGCACGTTACCTATGCGTTGCTGCCTCATACCGGAACCTGGGATAAAAGTGAACTATGGACCGAAGGTGAAAAGATAAACGAACCGTTGATGCCGGTGAGTATGAGCTCCAATCCTGCGAAGGAAACGAACCCGTCTTTGATAGAAATGAACGGAAAAGGCTGGGAATTGACATCCTCCACGGTCGATGGCAATGATGTGCTGATCCGGATATTTAATGCCGAAGGCGATGCCCAACCGCAGAAAATTGTTTTCGGCTGCAAGGCTGAAAAGGTTGAGCTGGTTGAGTTAAGCGGATCTTCCGTGAAAGAATTGAAGCCGGAGAAAACGAAAGATGGAAAGATGTCGGTGACATTATCCATTCCGCATTTTGGCATACGAACATTGAAATTAATGAGTAAATAGAATAACCGCAAAGGTTGCAAACGGGTTACCCTGATAAGCTTAGCATCACTCTATAGTCGTCAGGTATACCCCCTAAATCCCCCGGTACGGGGGACTTTGGATCTTCGGAGGAATGTTTTGTTGGGTAATTCTCTAACCATTCAAATTGGGAAATGCCCTGACAAACGAAGCGGAAGTCCCCCAATTGGGGGATTTAGGGGGTTGACGAAAATGGCGGAACCAATACCGGCTGCTCTTTGCAATTAAAACAATTAAAATTCGAACCATATAATATAAAATAAATTTACAATGAAAAATTTTGCTGTTTTGTTTCTTATTCTGTTTGGTTTGGGTGAAATAGCCTGCAGTCAGAAACCGGAACCTTTTCATAAAGGTGAAAGAGTCGCTTTTGTAGGTAACAGCATCACCGACGGAGGACACTACCATTCCTATATCTGGTTGTACTATATGACCCGCTTCCCCGATCAGCGGATAGATATTTTCAACTGCGGAATAGGGGGAGATGTATCGGGCGATATCCTGAAACGTCTGGATGACGACGTATTCATCCATAAACCTACGACGATCTTCCTAACCTTCGGAATGAACGATGTTGGGTATTATGAATTTTACAAACCCAATGCAGAACAGCTTGCCAAAGAAAAAATTCAAAAGTCGATCGATAGTTACCAGAAGATTGAAAAACGGCTGAAAGAACAGACCAATGCAAAGAAAATCCTGATCGGCGGTTCGCCGTATGACGAAACGGCCAAATTTAAAAAAGAAGTCTTCCCGAAGAAAAATGATGCAATACGCAAAATAATCGATTTTCAGCAAAAGAATGCTGCTGAAAACAACTGGGGATTTATCGATTTTAATCATCCCATGACCGATATCAACCTCAGAGAGCAGAAGAAAGATTCTTCCTTTACGCTCTGCGGACAGGACCGTATCCATCCGGGGAATGACGGCCATATGGTAATGGCATATCTTGTGCTGAAAGCCCAGGGTTTGGCTGGTAAAGAAGTGGCAGATATGAAAATCGATGCCGGTCAGAAGAAAGTAAACGAATCGGGTAATTGTACTATTTCCGGATTGACTGTAACACCGGCTTCGGTTCAGTTCGATTACCTGGCCAAATCGCTTCCGTATCCGCTCGACACGTTCCCCGAAGGATGGATGGAAACGAAAAGACAATCCGGCGCAATGGCCCTGGTTCCGTTTATGGATGAATTTAACCGCGAGATGCTGTATGTGAAAGGTCTTTCGGGGAAAACCTATACTCTGAAGATTGACGGTGCCGTGATGGGTACCTGGCCGGCACAAAAATTTGCCGAAGGTATCAATCTGGCAACCATAACCAAAACTCCGGAATATATGCAGGCATTGCAGGTGATGGTATTGAACGAAGAAAGATGGGAGATCGAACGCCGCCTGAGATCTTATTACTGGAT
>DATBXH010000830.1:0-4022 GCA_036514375.1 Bacteroidales bacterium
GTGTATTTTATATGTAGCATCTATTTGGCAAAACATTTATGCTACGTACAGAACAATTTTTATGGGGAATCGGGATGTTACCAACTCACCACATTCGACCTAACCTCCCTTTTACAAGCCCGATCAGTCATCACAATATATACATTGCCTTTTTGAGTGCCCGGAGCGTACCAAATCCCCTGCAGATCCGAGTTCTTACCTAAAGCGCAAAAGCCGTAAACACGGGTATTGTTATCCGCATTATAAATATCTACCCACGTGCGTGAGGAATTGGTTGTCGTTCCGCAGGGAGGAAGTTCAGGGGCTTCGCGAAATAACGAATTGGTGTAATCACTCCAGTTGACAACAGGGATGTATACCCTGCCCGCGGCATCCTTATGGTCGAATCTGATAACAGGTTTTGGTAATGAATCTAAGCACTCGCCCCATTCCACGGTATTCGATCTGTAAGTTCGTTTACATTTCCGGTCGTTGATAATGATGTAGACTTTCCCGCTTCTGGTATTTGGTTTAAACCATATGTCTTTCAAATCCTCATTTTTTTTTAACGCACAAAAGCCATAGAATCTGGCGTTATTGGCCGCATCATAAATATCCACCCAGGTACGCGCTGATTTTGTATTTTCGCCGCAAGGTGGCAAGTCCGGGGCTTCTGCGAACAGTTCATTTGGATAAACACTAAAATTGACTACCGGAATATAAATCCTGCCGTCGGCGTCGGTATGGTCGTATTTTATAACAGGATCGGGATATGTTTTATTACAATTACAGCAACTGTATAATATTCCGGATACGATCATACCTGTACCGAGAATAAAAATACTTGTCTTTCTAACGATTTCTTGAGTTTTCATACGATTTGATTTAGTTAACTTAACTGAAAAGCCTGAAGTTAGAGATAAAGGTATTTTGTTTGAAAATCATTGTCAACCCGTTTGAATAAGTGTGGCTTATTGTTTTTTTATCGTTAGTTTTCAGGTTGAATTCGTTGAATATGATGCGAGCTATCATTAATGCATTTATCAACTTTGATTAACCCAACAATTTAGCCTTTCTTCAACATCAATCCTTTCATTTTCCCAATTCATTCACCTTTTTGCCCCACGCGTTCACACTTTTTGCCCACCTGGGACCTTACCTAAGGTGTTACATTCACAAAATCACTTCATCGCTGCACATTTTTACTTCACGGGGGGCCTTGGGTAAGGAGGGGGGACACCTTGTGCAAGGAGGGGGGACACCTTACCCAAGGGGGTACTTGCACAAAAAGTGTGCATACGTTCACACTTTTTGTGCATCGATGCGGTAAAATGGTGCATCGATGCAGTGATTTTGTAAAAAAGAAAGGGAAAACTCTGCCCTGTTCTCCCTTTTAGATTTTATTTTGTAGTGGGTACTCCACTTTCCTGGGTTTCTTTTTCAAACAACCCTTTCAAATCATCCACAATGGGTTTTGCCTCGGACATGCCGCTGCGCAACGCCATCTTGGCTGAACTATATATGGCCAGGGAGGCATAGAAGCAATCGGCTCCGGCGGCAAACATCAGATCGTTGAGTTTCTTGCCCAACAGATCATACTCTTTTACGAGGTCGGCATATTCGCCGTAGGCTGTCAGATCCATTTTTAGTTCCGTAATGTTTACGAATGGCGGAAGGATGGACGGAACCTTTTCACCGTAATTCAGTGATTTTTCAACAAAGGGTTTGCGGACTTCATTGATGGTTTGGATCACTTTTCGTTCCGACGGGCCAATGGGTGGGGGAGTCGGAAGTTTTTCACGCAACAGCCTGAGTTGCGTTGTCATTTCATCTTTTAATCCGGTTGGTACAGGATTTTGATTATAGTTTTGCATAATTTCAAATTTTAATGGTAAATACTTAATTCTGTTGGGCAGTAACGGGTTTGAAAATAGCAAAACGGATTTTTTGATGAACGGGATTTGTATAATCGCCGGCACCTTTTTATTATTCGCATGGTTTTGTTGATTATTCGTTAAAAAAGGCTGCCTCAGAAGTCTTTTACAACGGACAAATTACAAATTCGTCCGAGCGCATAAATCGAAGTGTTGAGCTGAACTGTTCTCACAATCGAAGAGAGTCATTTGCAATTCGGCTCAATACCTTTGCTTTTTGAACATCCTTTTTTTAAACGTCATGAATTTAAAGAATCGAGATATTCCATGACCTGCTCCTTCTTTCGGCAGGCAATGGGTATCATCGAATTGTCGGTCATTTGCAGGCAACAGTCCATTTTATCGACGCGTTTTATGTACTTTGTGCTTACCAGGTGAGAGTTATGCACCCGGAGGAATTGCGGATAGGGGAGACATTCTTCAATCTTTTTTAAAGTTATGGAGACCATTATTCCTTTTTCACCAATCTGGTAAATAGTAGTGTAATTCTGGCTGGATTCGCATCTTATAATATCTTTTTTGTGAATAACGTAAACGCTTTCCATAGTTTTGACTACAAGGCAACCGTCAGGATCAGGATTTTGGTGATAAGTTACCTTCGTTGCCTGCACGGTTGTATTCGCTTCGGGCAGGGCTTTGTGTATTGCATCTACAAAAGTGCTTACTGTTACCGGTTTTAAGATATATCCTGCCGGTGAGTGGTTAATGGCCTCGTAGGCATAGTCCTTATATGCCGTTACAAAGATAATTTTAAACGGGTACGAAAAGGTCATGTTGAAGATTTCATACCCTTTTCCGTCAGGTAGTTCCATGTCGAGGAAAATCAGGTCAGGATGATGTTTGTGGATTTCTTTAATGCCGGAATAAAAGGAATGCGCTTTAACCTTTACCTCAATTTCAGGGAAATAATTCTGAATCATCTCCGTGATCAGACTGCACGAAATTTCATCGTCGTCAATAATGATTGCCTTAAACATATGGTTTAGTTTTATGGGTTATTTCGGTACTTACGCTATGGAAATCAGAAACCTGGGATATTTATTTTGTTAGTAATTTGCAAAGGCAGCCTTTTGGATGGAGATGTAAACATCTTGCATCAGTAATGGCTTTTACATAACATGCGATTCAGGTTTAATTAAGCGTATCCATTATAAATCTTTGTTTAAAATTACGACATAAATTAATAAATGTCAATAATTTGTTTAAGAAAAGCCGTCGGTAGTTTTCGCAGTCAAATACCGGTGGAATAAGGCGATAATTGATACTTGCCGTGCAAAAAAACTGTAATAACCGGGAAAGACTCTTATGGTTTGCTTACCCGGACATTATTGGTCATGAGCGACGGCTGATTAGTTACTGAAACTTTAGCTCTTCTTACGGTTTTGCTTTTCTGGGTGGACGGAACATAATCGACCCATGCGGTAAAGTAAGTAACTACTTCGTTTAAAAGATATGGTGTTTTTATATTATTCATATTTTCACTCGCTAAGGCATAATTGTTATGATTTTTCTCCCAAACGTCGAGGTAGTAGTAATTGGGTTCAAGTCCTTCGATGATAGCTATACCGCGTTCGTCGGTGAAGATTTCCTTGATACTGTTGGTTTCATTCAGCCAATCGGTATACGTCGGATAAATCAATATACTGGCTCCGGAAACCGGTAATTTGGTAAAGGTTTCGAGCACCTGAACGTTCAAAATGGTAGGTGGGGCTGTTACATCAATGTTAATGAAAGCATAGTCCACAATTCCATGATTATAAGCAGAAAGTTTAACGGTGTAATGCCCCGGTTGGGTATAATAATGAACCGGTTCATAATCGTTGGAAACATAACCATCGCCAAAATCCCACTCATATTCCAGGGCTTCGCGGGATGAGTTGAAGAATTTAATTTCTTCGTACGTGTTTACTGTGCTTTTGGATACTTCAAAATCTGCCCTGGGTTCCATAACGCGTTCACAACTAGAAAAAACAACCAGGACAACTGCGAGTAGTATACTTAGTTTTTTCATGGCAGTAAATTTTATGATAAATCTGTTTCAAATATTGTGCCAGAAAAGTGACTAGGTGATTAAGTGAGAAGAATGAAGGAATGAAAATAATGAAAAAA